>JAEZDR010000117.1 GCA_023433265.1 Bacteroidota bacterium
TTGGCAGCGCCTAACGTTCTCTTTAATCCTTTTTCATTATCAGCAGCGTGAGCAAGTACCTGGTGAAGGGGTTTCTTTTTAAATACACTCATACAGTAAGGTTGAAAGAATTGATTGCGGAAAAATACTTTATTTAGATTTATCCGCATCAAATAACCTGACTAATTACATAGGTTGCTTGGATCATTAAATATTATATTGCGCCGCAAATAAACCCGCATGCATACTGCAACAGCGCATGGTGCCAGTGAAAATGAACCCCAGGCCGTCAAACCTAAAAGATCCAGGCTTACCCTGTATATTATCCTGGCTATGATACTAGGTGTGCTGGTTGGCTACATTGTACATACAAACAGCAGTACGGATACTATAAAGACTTTTTCCACCAATATAAAGCTGCTAAGCACCATCTTTATTAGATTGGTACAGATGATTATTGCAGTGTTAGTGTTTTCCACGCTTGTAGTAGGCATCGCAAAACTCGGCGATATAAAAACGGTAGGGAGGGTTGGTGGAAAAGCCATTGGCTGGTTTGTTTGTGCTTCGCTCGTTTCCCTGCTAATAGGGTTGGTACTGGTAAATTATTTCCAACCGGGCCAGTACATAGATCTCAGTCAACAAGATAATGAGGGATTGAAAGATCTGATGACAAAACAAACCTCTTTCTCCCTACAGAACTTTGTAGAACATGTAATACCCCGGAGCCCCTTTGAGGCAATGGCGAACAACGAAATTTTACAGATTGTGGTGTTTTCCATCTTTTTTGGTGTGGCGGCGGCTGCAATCGGGGAGTATGTAAAGCCTGTTATTAGCATGCTTGAGCAAACCTCCCACATCATTTTAAAAATGGTGAATTATGTGATGGAGTTTGCGCCGCTGGGTGTATTCGGAGCAATTGCGGCGGTGGTGGCATCTAAAGGCCTTACGATATTTGAGTTTTACATAAAATACTTCGCTTTCTTTTTGATAGGTATCGCAACCCTTTGGGTTTTCTTGCTGGGAGTTGGTTATCTGGTATTAGGCCGAAGAATGCGTGAACTGCTTAGAAGGATCGGGAATCCGCTATTAGTAGCATTTAGTACTACTTCCAGCGAGGCTGTGTTTCCTAAGTTAACGGAGGAACTGGAGCGATTTGGTTGCCGCAACCGGATTGTAGCCTTCGTACTACCGCTGGGATACTCTTTCAACCTGGACGGGAGTATGATGTATATGACCTTTGCCAGCCTGGCAATAGCACAGGCTTATGGAATACAATTGGACCTTGCCACCCAACTTACCATGTTATTGGTGCTTATGCTTACCAGCAAGGGAATAGCAGGTGTGCCACGTGCATCGCTGGTAGTAGTATTAGCCACCTGCGCCATGTTTAACATACCGCCTGCGGGTGTTGCGTTAATTTTGCCCATCGATCACTTTTGCGACATGTTCAGGACAGCTACTAACGTGGTAGGTAACGCCTTAGCTACGAGTGTAGTAAGCAAGTGGGAAGGGGAATTAGATAATTAAGCCGATTTACACAAAGCACAGAGTTTAGGAACGATGAATAAGACACTTTTTACTTTTTTTCTTTGCCTTTTGGTTACAGGAGCCTTTAGCCAGCAGGACCTTACGATTGTACTTCAATCGCAATACAAGACGGTTGTAAGTAACAAGGCCGTTAATATTAATGGTAAAACATATACCACGAACGAAGAAGGAGCTGTTACAATCCCATTGAGTGGGGAAACGATACTCAAGATAACAGCAGATAACTTTAGCGAGACCCAGGTTGCAGTGGCTGAAGTTCCCGCGGATAGGATAGTAACAATGGATAAGGATTTTAGCTTTAAAGATCTTCTTACTCCAATGTTTTACATAATCAATGGAGGTATCTGGTTAATCTTATTTATCGTATTTGCAGAAACAGGGTTGTTTGCTGGTTTTTTTCTGCCTGGCGACTCTCTGTTGTTCGTTTCAGGCATTTATAGTTATGAACTGGTAAATACGGTGTTTCCTTTGCAGAACGACTTTTTGGCGCTGCTCCTTCTAATTGCTATGATATCTTTTATGGGTATCATTGGAAATACTGTAGGTTATTGGTTCGGACGTAGAATTGGTCCAACGATGTACCATTGGAAAGATACGCTGCTCTTCAAAAGAAAGTACCTGCACCAGGCCCATGACTTTTATGAAAAACACGGAGGATTAGCCATTATAGGAGCCAGGTTTTTGCCATTGGTGAGAACTTTCGCACCCATTATTGCGGGCATCGTTCAAATGGATAAAAAGAAGTTTGCGTACTATAATATTGTAGGTTCGTTTGCATGGGTGGCAAGCATGGTTCTTGGAGGACACTTCTTACAAAAGTGGATGTTAAGCTGGTTTGGTTTCGATTTGAAATCGCACCTCGAAGTGATTGTCCTGGTTATCGTTGCTGTTACTACTGTGCCGGTAGTTTATAAAATGTTCTTCAGTAAAGAGAAATCACCAACCCTGGAAATTGGAAAGGATATAGTTGAAGAAGAATTAAACATTGATATTGATGGCGACGGCTATCCCGTAAAGAAAAAAGATTAAGCTCTCTTTTTTTATAGTTTTACTGCTTTCTTGCTTATGAGTAACAAACAATACGGTGTTTTATCACTGCCTGTTATTGTAGGCGCACTCGGCTACTTCGTTGATATTTACGATCTGCTTTTATTTACCATCGTGCGTGAGCCTTCACTTGCCGGAGTGGGTGTAAACCTGGCCGACAAGGCAGAAGTGCTGTCGGCAAGCACGAAAATCATCAATTGGCAGATGGTAGGTTTGCTCATTGGAGGTATTGGCTGGGGAGTGATGGGTGATAAAAAAGGAAGGCTTAGCGTGTTGTTTGGTTCCATCCTCATCTATTCAGTCGCAAATTTCCTGACGGGTTACGTTACTACAGTAGATCAATATGCATACGCTCGTTTTGTCGCCGGTATTGGGCTGGCAGGCGAACTGGGTGCCGGTATTACTTTAGTAAGTGAACTGTTGCCAAAGGAGAGGAGGGGCATCGGCACATCGCTGGTTGCAGGGTTTGGATTATTTGGAGCTGTTGCTGCCTATTTTGTATATGAAGGGTCGCAGGATTGGCGACTCTGTTACAAGATAGGGGGTGGCTTAGGAATTGCACTCTTACTACTTCGGGTTGGGGTTGCCGAAAGTGGCATGTATAAGGAAGTGAAAGATAATAAGGTGGTGCGAGGTAACTTCCTGATGTTTTTCAATAGCAGGAAGCGGTTCAGGAAATATATACTTGCCATACTCATTGGGTTGCCTACCTGGTTTGTAATTGGTGTGCTGGTTAATCTTAGTAACCGTTTTGCAGCAGATATGTATGGTGAAACAGCATTGAATTCGGGCAAGGCTATAATGTATGCCTATGCAGCCATTGCCATTGGGGATATAGCCATTGGCTTTATTAGCCAGTATTTGAAAAGTCGTAAGAAAGCACTATACCTTTATTATGGTTTGTGCATAGTAGCAGGGGTTCTTTTCTTTTCTCCCTTTAATAATAGCGATGGACGGATGTATACTTTGTGTGCATTGCTGGGATTTTCAACTGGGTTCTGGGCAATCTTTGTTACGATGGGAGCAGAACAATTTGGTACTAACCTGCGAGCTACAGCCGCCACTACCATTCCTAACATGGTAAGAGGGGCACTTCCTCTTATCAACCTGCTTTTTAAAGATATTTTCCAGGATAGCTGGCACTTGACTCTGATTGATAGTGCCATAATTACGGGAATAATAGTTATGACTGTAACCCTAATAGCGGCCTATTATACCCAGGAAACTTTCCATAAGCATTTGAACTACGTAGAGGAGCATCCATAACCGTCCTCTTTTCCCTCCGACCCACTGGCAAAAGCTGTTGATTTTCAGAGAGTAGAATGTGCTGCATCATATTTGTAGGCTAAGAATTCTTTTTTGGAAGTCTTTAGCATTTAAAACTTAAACCATAGCTACGGACGCATATCTGAAATATAAACAGGCAAGTATGAAGAAATTTATTACGCTTAGCATTTTCGCAGCATTGTTAGCATTAACAGCCTCGGCTCAACAAAAGGGAAAAGCAAAGGGAAAGCAGAAACAACATAAAGTGGAACAAGTACAACAACCCGTAGTACAATCCTCTGCCTTACCCCATGATGAAGCGCTTCCTGATGACATAGTCTTAAGTGAGGTTCAAGGCCAACAGGTAAAGGAACTGAACGAGGAAATGAAAAAACGCAGGGATGCCATAAAGAATAATGACCTGCTTTCAAAGGAACAAAAGAAAGAGCAGATGCGAGCGGTTAAAGAGGAAAGAAAGACAAGACTCAAGCAAATCCTTTCGGAAGAACAGTACGCTCGTATGCAAGTAAAACACAAGGGTAGTGAGAATGGAATGAGAGGAAAAGGATGGGACAAAAACAAAGACAAAAACCATAAGCACGGAAAAGGCAAAAAAGGTTCTGACGACACAATAATGGAAGAAGTTAAACCAGTAAAACAAGCTCCCGTTTTAATACCGAAAAAAGAAGAGGCAAAAACACAGGGAACCACTGTCCCGTCAGTTGATCCGGTAAAGCAACACGAGAAGTTTAAAGGAAAGAAAGGCAGTAAATAATTACGGCTACCGCGAAATAAAAAGTTTAAATGTTTGGTTTTTATGGTGAGCAAAGTAGGTCGCAGTCTTGCGACCTTTGCTTTTTGTGTTATTCTTCATCAAACCTGGCCCAACGTAGTTCAAGCATATTTAGTGCGTTTGGCTGGAAACTTTTAAGGTTGGGTTGTAGCACATGCAAAACCATATCATACCAAATGGGAACAATAGGGGCATCTTCAATTACAAGCTGATCCATTTGGTGGTATAGCTTATACCTGGCACTATCAATGGTTTCTTGCAAAGCCTGTTCATACAACTTATCAAAGGCTTCGTTTTTATAACGCGTATAATTAGGCGGAGCAGGATTTTTACTATAAAATACGGCCATATAGTTTTCAGCGTCGGGGTAATCAGCTATCCAGCTACCGCGAAAGAAAGAGGTAGTTCCTTTTGCTGTTTGTTCAAGCAACAGACTTTTTTGAACGATGTCAACCTTTACATTCATTCCAATATTCTCCAACTCCTTTGCAACAAAGCTGGCAATTTCTGCATACATGGGTATGGACGTAAGTGTTACCACAGGTTTGTGCATGCTGGTAAAGTAACCTGCTTTGTTTAGCAAGTCGAGCGCCTTTTTAGGATTATATCCATATCCTTTTACGTTTTCTGTATTTAATGAAGGCAGGCCCGCTGGTACAAAACCTGCTTTTGCTGCAATGCCAATTGAGTTACGTAGATAAAGTACCAACTTATCCCGGTCAATGGCATAATTAATAGCTTGCCTTACTAACTTTGAATGGAGGGGTGAATTGCTTCCGGTAAGGATGCCAAAGTATTCCACATTTAGGTAGGGGTGTTTCTTCAAAACAAGTTTGCCCTTCCACTCGTTCCTAAGGTCGCCGCTTCTTGTAAGAAGCTCATCTTTGAAAGCAGGACCTATATCGTTTACAAAACTTAGCTTACCCTGCCTGAATTGAAGAAATTCAGTGGATTTATTATTGAAGAAACTAACCTGCACAGCATCAAGGTAAGGCAGACGTTTGCCAGTGGAGTCATGTTGCCAGTATCGGTAATTTTTATGGAGAACAAGGGCATCGCCTTCCTGCCAATATTTTAGAAAAAATGGTCCGGTACCACAAGGGTTTCTTCTAAAATCCCCATCAAACCTTTCTACTACTTCCTTAGGTACAATGCTGCAGTATGGCATCGTAAGAATACCAAGGATTGGATGAAAGGGATGCAACAGTTTTAGTTGTAAAGTGGTGTCGTTTAGTGCTACAAATGGCTTTGCCGTATCAACTCGTCCGTTGAAGATCCAGGCACCACTACTGGCTACTGAAGGTTCTATAATTCGATTAAGGCTATATACCACATCTGTGGCTACCAGCTCACGACCTTTGCCCCCCGGGAATGCCGGGTTGTCATGAAAATAAACTCCACGCCGCAAGTAAAATGTGTATGTTTTTCTATCAGGGCTCACCGTCCACGCTTTAGCTAAGGAAGGAACGATGTTTAGGTTGCTATCTACTTCCACCAAAGTATTGTATAGTTGGTGTACTGCCCACATCACACTTTGGTTTTTTGCAAATGCAGGATCAAGGCTTGCGATGCCCGTAGCTTCATTGTATCTAAAGACCTGTTTCTTTGAATCCGCATTTTCAGAACACCCAATCATGAAAGCTGCAGGAACTAGTAATAATGCGGAGTACAGTATAGATAAAAACAGGCTTCTATGGTACAAGGTGCCCATGTTAGCAAATGTCATACATTTAAAGCATGAGAACCTTATTAACGGTTTGCTTTTTTATTGCAGTTGTAAGCACGGAGGCACAACAGAATGCAAGGTTTACTAAATCGGATAGCTTGCGAGGATCAATTAACCCTAACAGGGGGTGGTGGGATGTTCAGCGTTATGATATTGATGTGACTCCCGATTTTGAAACCAAAACCATAAAAGGAAATGTGAGAATTAATGTTGCAGTGGTTAGCCAGGTTACAGATACCCTTCAGCTGGACCTGCAACAGCCAATGTTAGTAGATAGTATTGTTCTGGAATACGGAACTATCAATAATAATCGCCGACGAAGTATTCGGTTTCAACAGGAACAGGACGTGGTCTGGGTTCTTTTCAATGACGCTACGGATAGGCAGAATCAAAGGTTTATTGCTGAAAATCTTCATGCATTAGTCGTATACTATCATGGAAAGCCTAAGGAAGCCAAAAAGGCACCCTGGGACGGAGGTTGGATATGGAAAAGAGATGCCAAGGGGAGGCCGTGGATGAGTGTAGCCGTTCAAGGGCTGGGCGCAAGCGCCTGGTACCCCTGTAAAGATCATCCTGCGGATGAACCCGATCGGGGCGCATCGCTAACCATTAGGGTGGATACAGCCTTAACTGCAGTTGCTAATGGGCGGCTAATGGACCGAAAGGAAATTAGCGGTACCGGGATGACAGCCTTTGTATGGCAGGTGCAAAGCCCGATTAACAACTACAACATAGTACCCTATATCGGCCACTATATAAACTGGAACGATACATTGATGGGAGAGAAGGGCAAACTTGAACTCGATTATTGGGTTCTGGACTATAATAAAGATGCTGCGCAGAAACAATTCAAACAGGTTAAGCAAACAATCAGGGCACTGGAGTACTGGTTTGGGCCTTACCCGTTTTATGAAGACGGATACAAATTAGTAGAATCGCCTCACCTTGGAATGGAACATCAAAGTGCAGTGGCCTATGGAAATGGGTTAAAAAACGGCTATTTGGCAAGGGATTTAAGTAGTACGGGCGAAGGGCTAAAATTCGATTTTATTATTGTACACGAGAGTGGTCACGAATGGTTCGGCAATAGTGTAACAGCAAAAGACGCGGCTGATTTATGGATTCAGGAAAGTTTTACCAGTTTTAGCGAAGTATTGTTTCTTGATTACCACTTTGGTAAAGCATCCGGGAATAAATACTGCGTCGGTGTAAGGCAGCATATTGAAAACGATGAACCTATGGTGGCTGCTTATGGTGTTAATGCCCGTCCTGGTATTGATATCTATTATAAGGGCGAGAACATGCTACAGACACTAAGACATTCAGTAGATGACGATGAGAAATTCAGGGGCATGCTCAGGAAAATGTCAAATACCTTTTACCATAAAACAGTTTCTACAAGTGAAATCGAATCTTTTATTAATAGCGAACTCGGATCCGATTATTCCGGGTTCTTTGACCAATATCTCAGGACCACTAAAATACCAGAGCTGCATTATTACTTTGATAGTTCAGGTAGCTTCCATTATAAATGGGAAAACGTAAATACACAATTCCAACTACCACTTCATATAGCAAAAGAGAATTACAGTTACACTATCAGCCCCACAGGTCAATGGATGTGTACCCGTTTTCAGGATGGCGTTGTTAGGAAAAAAGAGATAGAAGACCTGGAGCGGAATTACTACATAATAGTAAAGGAAACGAAAGCCAAACGCTAATTTGCAGCCTGAATGGGTACAGTTAGAAAACAGAGCATAATATCAACCCTCATAATTTATATTGGGTTTCTGATTGGCTTTGTTAATGTATATTTCTTTACCAGGCAAGGAACATTTACAGAGGGTGAATATGGCCTGACAGTAATTTTTATGGCTATCGGCAGTTTCATGTTCGCCTTTTCCAACATGGGAATGACTTCGGTGGTTTATAAGTTCTCTCCCTACTACCGTGGACATTTAACAACTGCTAAGAATGATATTCTTACCTGGGCGCTGTTAGTCTGCATCGCCGGTTTCGCAGTTGTGGTGGGTGGGGCTTTTCTCTTCAAAGATTTAGTGATCAGGAAATTTCAGGGTAACTCGCCTTTACTTGTTGAATACTATTACTGGATCATTCCCTTCGGCTTCGGTTTAATGTTGTTTTCATTATTAGAGGCCTATGCCTGGAGTATTCATAAATCGATCGTAACAAATCTTCTTAGAGAGACCGTCTTCAAGCTATTAACCACCGTTCTGATAGTATTATTTATTGCCGGCATCATCCCTTCCTTTGACTTATTCATTAAGTTCTATTCCTTCTTCTTTGTACTTATCGCAATCGCTTTAGCCATACACCTTCATGCCATCGGTCAATTGCCATTGTACTTCGGCGTTAGTAAGGTTACAAGGAGGTTCAGGAAAAAGATGGCCACACTGGCAGCATTTGTATATACGGGAATCCTCATCCTGGTATCAGCGCAGTACATTGACTCCATCATTATTGCCGCGTTGAAAGGTCAAAGTGCGCTCGAAGTATTTGCGTTGGGTGCACTAATCGCAAGCATCGTGCAGGTGCCCCAGCGGTCAATTGTTTCCGCTACTGTTGGAGTACTGTCAGAAAGCTGGAAAGCAAAAGATTTTGTTACCATTGAGCGCCTTTACAAACGTTCGTCTGTCAACCTGTTATTGGCCGGCCTTGCATTGTTTTGTATTATATGGCTTAACTTTACTGATGCCGTCACCACTATCGGGCTTAAGGAGAAGTATCTTGATGCACAATGGATCTTTTTTCTTCTCGGCATTGCAAAGCTTATAGACCTTGGAACGGGGGTTAACGGGCAAATCATAAGCACATCAACGTACTGGCGCTTCGAGTTTATTAGTGGGGCATTGCTGTTGCTTTTGATGGTGCCTTTAAATTACTTTCTTGTCAAGAGTATCGGCATCACCGGCGCAGGTATTTCCAGTATCATTTCATTCAGTATCTATAACGGCATCAGGATATTTTTTCTATACCGCAAGTTTCAGTTACAACCCTTTTCCGTGCATACACCCCTTGCTATAATAATTGCAGGTGTTTGTTATTGGATAACCTGGTACCTGTTCAAGGATTCGTCAGGCTGGGTAGCTCTGATTTTGCGTTCTATGGTCTTCTTTATTTTATTTGGCGCGCTTGTATTTAGATTGGAGCTTACTCCCGATGTAATGCAGCTATATCATAACCTGAAGCACAGGCTTGCAAGGAGGAAGCGTTAATGTCATTACCGTTATGCCATAAAATGGGGGAGCGAAACTTCTGGCTATCTCCGGGACGTACTTTGTTTTGGGATGAAGAAAGAATGTTGATTGTTTCCGACCTGCACTTCGGTAAAACAGGGCATTTTAGAAAGGCAGGAATTGCAATTCCTCAGAATCTTTATAAAGATGATCTTCACAGGCTATTGACGGAAATAAGGTACTTCAATCCTGAAAAGGTAGTAGTAGTGGGCGACTTTTTCCACAGTTCCTCAAATAAAGAACATGATCTCTTTGGCCGATGGAGAGAGAGCGTAGATGCTGACTTTATTCTTGTAAAAGGCAACCACGATATACTTAACAACAATTGGTATAACTCCATAGGTATCGAGGTAATTGAGGATTGCTGGTATTATAAGAACGTCATGTTTACCCACGATAGGGACTGCACAGTTGATCAACAGGAAGGTGTAGATTTCATGTTTTCGGGGCATTTGCATCCTGGTGTCGAAATAAGAGGCCCAGGTAAACAGTTTCTAAGGTTTCCCTGTTTCTACTTTGCAGGCAACTATGCAATCCTGCCGGCTTTCAGTGTGTTTACGGGAATTTTCCCTTTGCCGGCAAACAAGGCTGCCGCCGTGTACCTGTTGCTTCCGGCTGACGCTACTAATCCTCAACCGTCTATATTTAAGCTATAATACTGCCAATTCGGCAGATAAGTTGGGCTTATAACTGTGTTTTAGTACATCCATACCCTAATTAATGCTTCGGCATTAATCTTGACTTAACTTGCCACCTTAAGTAAAAAGACCCTGGGTAGCCTTTACATACCCTTTGTATATGCACAATATCAAACAATTCATACCCTCAGACGACGATAGCGACTTCTTGCCATTGCTTCCTTTAAACGATGCCGACCAGGATCTTGATCAGGATAGCATCCCGGATAGTCTGCCGTTACTACCGTTAAGAAACACAGTGCTTTTTCCAGGCGTTGTATTGCCTATTACGGTGGGACGCGACAAAAGCATCAAGGCAGTAAATGAAGCGTATAAAGGCGATAAACTCATCGGTGTATTGGCACAGAAAGATGCTACGGTTGAAGAACCTGCCATGAAGGACCTGTGTACGTTTGGTACGGTCGCTAAAATAGTGAAGCTGATAAAGATGCCCGATGGAGGCACCACAATTATCATTCAAGGCAGAAGAAGATTCAGCATTGTGAAACTCCTATCGGAGGAGCCTTATTTTAAAGCAAGTATCAAACTGGTGGAAGACCTGGAAACACCTGCTGACCCGCATTTCCAGGCCTATATCAGCACCATAAAAGACCTTGCTACCCAAATCATACAATTATCGCCAAACCTTCCCACAGAAGCTTCCATCATTCTAAAGAACATAGAAAGCGCAAACTTTCTGATCAACTTTGTAAGCAGCAACCTCAACAGTGACGTAAACGAAAAGCAGCAGTTGCTGGAAATAAACGATGTAAAGGAACGGGCAGAGAAGTTAATTTCCATTTTGCAACGTGAACTTCAGTTTGCAGAACTAAAGAACAAAGTGGCAAACAAAACCCGCACTGAGCTCGACAAGCAACAGAAAGAATATTTCCTGCAACAACAGTTGAAGAGCATTAAGGATGAGTTAGGCGGCGACACAAATGAGAGGGAAGTAGCGGAAATGAAGAAAAAGGCTGAAGGAAAGAAATGGGGTGATGCCGCCAAAACTGCTTTCAGCGCGGGTATAGCCAAACTGGAAAGGATGCATCCTTCTACACCTGATTATTCTATTGTCTATAATCACCTGGACCTGATGCTTGACTTGCCATGGCAGGAATATACTAATGATGTATACGATCTGAAAAATGCCAAGAAGGTGTTAGACCTCGACCACTATGGTATGACTAGGATTAAGGAGCGGATACTCGAATACCTTGCTGTGCTAAAGTTGAAAGGCGACATGAAAAGCCCAATCCTTTGTTTCGTTGGTCCTCCAGGTATTGGTAAAACCTCTCTCGGAAGGAGCATAGCACATGCAGTTGGTCGCAAATACATCCGTTTAAGCCTTGGTGGCCTCCACGATGAAAGTGAGATAAGAGGGCACAGGAAAACATACATCGGAGCTATGCCGGGGCGAATCTTACAAAACATACGCAAGGCAAAGACTTCTAACCCGGTAATGATATTGGATGAGATAGATAAAATAGGAAGCGATTTTAGAGGCGATCCTTCTTCTGCGCTGCTTGAGGTATTGGACCCTGAACAGAACCATACATTTTATGACAATTACCTGGAACTGGAATATGATCTAAGTAAAGTGCTATTCATCGCCACGGCAAATAATATTCAGAATATACAACCCGCCCTTCGCGACAGGCTGGAGATAATTGACTTAAGCGGTTATGCGATAGAGGAGAAGGTGGAGATAGCAAAAAGACATCTCGTGCCTAAACAAAAAGAAGCGCATGGTTTGCAAAAAGTAAAACAAAACATACCAGACAAGTTGCTGGAAAAGATTATCGAAAGCTATACCCGCGAAAGCGGGGTTCGCGAGCTAGACAGGCAGCTTGCCAGCATTATGCGTAACCAGGCAAAGGAGTATGCCATGAAAGGGAAAATTAAAACTACTCTTACGCTCGCCGATGTTGAGAAGATACTTGGTACACCACGCTACTCAAACGACCTTTATAAACAGGCAAACATGCCTGGCGTGGCCGTTGGACTTGCCTGGACTTATGTGGGTGGAGATATTTTGTTTATTGAAGCCATTCTAAGCGAAGGCAAAGGAGAGTTGAAGCTTACGGGTAACTTGGGTAATGTGATGAAAGAAAGTGCTTCTACCGCACTAAGTTATTTACAGGCAAACGCAAAAAAGCTTGACTTGCCGGCTGAAGTATTTGGTAAAAAGAACGTGCATATACACGTGCCGGAAGGGGCAACACCAAAGGATGGCCCAAGCGCTGGTATTACTATGCTTTCGGCCCTTGCTTCTGCATTTACAGGCAGGAAAATGAAGCCTTATTTAGCTATGACAGGCGAGATTACCCTTCGTGGGCAGGTGTTGCCGGTAGGAGGAATAAAGGAAAAAGTCCTCGCTGCTAAGCGCGCTGGTTTGAAAGAGCTGATTCTCTGCTGGCAAAACGAAAAAGATGTGAGGGAAATAGACAGTGAGTTTATCAAGGGCTTGCAGTTTCATTATGTAAAAACAATGCAGCAGGTGTTGGATTTAGCGCTGGTGTAGGAGAGAAGCTCCTCACTAATTTTCAAAAGCTAGCTCCCCACGCTTTCTTTCGGAAAGCTTGTGTGCCTGTTAAGCAAATCAATGCGCTAAGCAGGCATTAGGGTAGTGAATAGAAGCGTTGTAAAAAGGAATGCCGTAGGCATGGCATTATTGGAAGGCCAAGGAGCTTGATAAACTCGCAGAACCCGTACAACAATGCGTTTCACAGCACTTTAGTGCAAGCATTCAAGGTTGAAATTGCAACTTTCGGGTTTATGACTATATCACCTAATGGTCAGCGAATCATGAGCTAACGATCATGCCTGGAATATACGCCTGTATGATAGGGATCACACGACGATCACATGAACATCACACTACCTCACTTATATCACTCTTAACCCACACTTAAGCCTGTCTCAGGCATCCAGGAACGTTCTCTTTACCACATCTCTTACAGCTCCTTGGTACAATAGGAAGGTGTCAGTCATATGAAGGAAGGTAAATCTCAATCCGACCAGTTATCAAACGTTACGGTGATAGGAATTCATCGTACAAGCATAGACGTGGTTTATTTCATTCGGCCCTGCTTCAAAAGCATTCTACCTCACTTCCACCTCATCAATAAATACCCAGGTCTTGCCTCCGGCATTAGGCCTTCCAGCCGGTACTGTGCCGCCGTTTTTAGCTGTAATGCGCACATAACGGGCAGTTGCCGAAACAGGAACGGCGATGTCTAACCGGCCCGTAGGCGCTGCTTTTGTTTTTACCCGGCCTGCATGCTTCCAGGTCTTTCGGTTAGTAGAGGTTTCAACTAAAACCTCCGCAGGAATAAAAATGTAACTGGGCTCTTGTTGCCATGTACCCAATACTATCTTCTTCATTCTTTCATTGCGGCCAAGGTCAATAGTGATACTCACATCCTTTGCAAACCAACCCTGCCATTCAGTGGAGTTAAACTGCCTCGCTTTAATTCCGTTAACCAAACCGGTAGCGCCACCTTCGCCGGGGTAGGCTGAAGAAGGAGAGGAGGATAGGCTCACATTCCTGCCGGTTGCTTTAGATATCGTTACTGCATCACGTACTTGCGAAATAACTTTCTTGCTCGTGCTATCTACAAGTGTTGCTTCAAACAAAGATGTTGCAGAAAATTCTACAGGTTTTTTATACCGCAATAAGGCTTTGCCAGGCTGTTTCACTGTAATGTAGTGCGGCCGCTTATAGTCTGTGAAAAATTGAAGGGTCACTCCATTCCTTGAAGGTGCGGTGCTAAACCTTAGTTCCTGGTGCGCACGGCTATAATTGTAGCCCCATTTTTCGTAGCGCAAGAACTGAGCTTCCAGGCGTTGCTCAAAACTTGCGTAGTCTTTTTCTTTACTCCACAATACTTCGCCTAGGGCTGATAACCTTGGTAACAATTGGTATTCTGCTTTCGCGGGATTATTTATATATTCCGTCCATAAGTTCCCCTGCCCACCGATGATGTATGCAACAGCATCACCTTGTAAGCCGCGGGGTATAGGTTGGTAGTTGTATACTTTTTCCAGCGGCAGGTATCTCCCCCTCGTAACCGAATCATTGTTCTTGCTTTGAGAGAAATCGAAGTATACATGGCTTTCGGGAGTCATGATTACCTGGTGTTTTTCCCTGGCAGCTTGTATGCCACCCTGTTCTCCGCGCCAGCTCATCACTACGGCATTAGGCGCTAATCCACCCTCTAATATCTCATCCCATCCAATAAAACGCTTCCCTTTGCTTTCAACATAAGCACCCATTCTCTTCACAAAATAGCTTTGCAATTGCTGCTCGTCTTTTATCCCGAGGTCTTTTATCCTCTGTTGACATTGCGGGCATTGCTTCCAATGCGTCTTAGGGCATTCATCGCCGCCTATATGAATGTATTGCGAAGGGAAAAGAGCTATCACTTCATCCAACACATCCTGTAGAAAGGTGAAGGTGCTTTCCTTTCCTGCGCAGAATACGTCTTCAAACACTCCCCAGGTTTGTTGTACCTTTTTGCCCGCAGTATCGCCATGCCAATGAGTGCCGTAAGGCACGGGAGTGCTTTTGTTCGGAAAGCAGCTCAGGTACGGGTACGATGCAATAGCTGCCGAGGCATGACCCGGCATCTCAATCTCTGGAATTATATTAATGAACCGTTCCGATGCATAGCGGATCACCTCTTTTACTTCTTCCTGTGTGTAAAAGCCACAATGTTTTGTACCGTCGTTGCCGGTACCGGGATACCTGCCTATGATGGTGCCTTTACGGCAACTGCCTATTCCTGTGAGTTTTGGACATTTCTTTATCTCAATGCGCCAACCCTGGTCGTCTGTAAGGTGCCAGTGAAAGTTGTTGAACTTATGCAACGCCAGCAGGTCGATGTATTTCTTAATAAAATCCACCGGGAAGAAATGCCGGGCTACGTCCAGGTGCATACCCCTATAGGCAAACATAGGTGCGTCATCAATGCTCGTGCCAGTAACAGGGAGATGATGCCTTTTATCTGGTACTGTTGGAAGTAACTGGATGAAGGTCTGCACCCCAAGAAAAGTGCCCCTGTAACTGTCGCCCTCTATGTGCACGCCCTTGCTGGTAACGGAGAGCTTGTAGTGTTCTTCATTATCAGGTTTCCTAATAAACTTAAGCGTGTTAAGCAGGATGAAGTTATCCGCAGGCTGCTTTGTACAAGTGGAGACACTTATATGGTAATGCTCACTCAGGAAGTCGCGTAGGAAGATAGCACTGCTACTATCCGCAGCGTCATTTATTACAATTTGGGTCTCGCTATTCAATCGAAAAACTCCCTCTGCCGGCTTCAGCTCCTTGGGCTTAGGGATAATACCCTGCAGGGAGTTACCTGTAGATTGTGCGGAAGCTGCCCCTGCACAGAGAAAAGAGAACACCGTTAGAACAAGCCACCTTTTCATTACTACAAGGTAGTATTATTCCAGCTTAGTAATCTTCAGCACGTTGGTAGGCAGGTGTAAATGCACTGGTGTCGAGCCTGTGCTTACCACAACATCGCCTGAGTTTACAAAGCCGCGTTCCTTTAGAATGTTTATCTGGTCGTTGATAATTTCATCAAGGCTATGTTCCTCATCGTAAAAAAATGCTCTTACACCCCAGCTTAAACTCAATTGGTTAACAAGGCTCTTCTCTTTGGTAAAGATATATAGCGGCGATTGTGGGCGGTAACTGCTTAAGGTAAATCCGGTATAACCACTTTGTGTCATACCAACCAAAGCATCAGCATGTATGTCGTTAGCTATCTTACAACCATTGTAACAAACTGCATCGCTTAGGAAGGTGGGGGAGTGAGGCTGCGGCCTGAGGTCTTCCTCCCGGTTGTACCTGTACTCTTTCTTTTCTATCTCAAGAATAATCTTGCGCATGGTTTCCACTACAAGTGCAGGGTGTTTGCCGGTAGCAGTTTCTCCACTAAGCATCACCGCATCTGCTCCTTCTAATACTGCATTGGCTACGTCGGTAATTTCGCTTCTGTTCGGTTTGCTACGGTCCATCATGCTTTCCATCATCTGCGTAGCTACAATTACTGGCTTCGCACGGTGAATGCACTTGCGGATAATATCTTTCTGAATAAGTGGAACCTGCTCAACAGGTAATTCAACCCCTAGGTCGCCACGCGCAATCATGATACCGTCGCTCTCAAGTATAATATCCCTGATATTTACCAACGCTTCCGGCTTTTCAATCTTGGCTATGATCTTGGTTTTGCTTTTGCGTTCCTCAAGCTTATTGCGCAATATGATAATATCTTTAACACTCCTTACAAAACTGAGCGCTACCCAATCCAGTTGCTGCTCAATAATAAAGTCAAGGTCTGCGAGGTCCTTTTCTGTAAGCGCCGGGAGAGATATCTTGGTATCAGGCAAGTTGATTCCTTTTTTAGAAGAAAGTGGCCCGCCCAGGATTACCTCCACCAACACATTCCTGTCTTTCGTAATCTCACGCACTCTTGTTTCTATCTTACCGTCGTCGATAAGTATAATATTGCCAATCTTTACATCACCGGCCAGGTTAGGATAGGAAACATAAATGCAATCTTTATTTCCCAGGCAAGGAGTATTGGTAAAGGTGAGCACATCACCAGGTTCTACCTGCATCACACCATTCTCTATTTCACCCACCCTTAGCTTAGGTCCTTGCAAATCTGCCAGTATTGCAATGTTGAAAGGTTGAGTTTTATTGATGTTGCGTATCGTTTGAATCAATGTTGTTTTGTCTTCATTCTTTCCATGAGAGAAGTTGAGCCTGAAAACATTAACCCCCGCTTTAACCAGTTCCAGCAGTTTTTCTTCGGTATCAGAGGCAGGGCCTACCGTGGCCACAATTTTTGTTTTATGAAACGTATGCTGAATTCCGGCTTCTTTGTCCATCTGTTTGTGTAGGTATTTAGAAATATCTTTTGCCATATAGTTTCTTTTCTTACCGCTGTTTTTAACTGGCAAGGATTTTTACAATTCTAATCCAATCCGGGTTAATCTTTTGCTTTGCTTTTACAGCATCGTCAAGCGGTATATAATTCATTTTATTGTTAAGTATGCCAACCATAACATTATGCCTTCCGTTTATAAGGCACTCTACAGCATGATAACCCATCCTGCTCGCTATTAATCTGTCGAGACAGGTTGGTGATCCGCCTCTTTGAATATGGCCAAGCACACACACACGGGTGTCAGCCGTAGCCATATTTTCATGTATCATTTTAGCCACCTCGTAAGCACCACCAAACTCATCGCCTTCAGCCACCACTATCAGGTTCACAAGTTTCTTTCTTCTCTCTTTTTCTGACAAGCCTTCCAACAGGTCCTTAAGTGATGTCTTAGATTCAGGTATGAGTATATTTTCCGCACCTGTAGCTATGCCACTGTGAAGGGCAATGTAACCGGCATCGCGGCCCATAACCTCCACAATAAACAAACGATCGTGGGCATCGGCAGTATCTCTGATCTTATCTATGGCATCCACTGCCGTATTTACTGCAGTGTCGAAGCCAATTGTAAAGTCTGTACCGGCAATATCCTTGTCTATTGTACCAGGGAGGCCAATACACGGAATATCAAATTCATTACTAAACTTTTGGGCACCTTTAAAACTGCCGTCACCGCCTATTACTACAAGGCCGTCTATTCCTCTTTTTTTGAGGTTTTCGTATCCTTTAGCCCTGCCCTCAGGCGTATAAAATTCCCGGCACCGGGCGGTTTTTAAAATAGTTCCGCCTCTTTGTATAATATTAGCTACACTGCGTGAGTTAAGTTGCTGAATGTCATCTTCAAGCATGCCAGCATACCCGCGGGTAATGCCAAACACCTCGAGGCCATGGTAAAGTCCGGTACGGGTTACAGCCCTTATGGCGGCATTCATCCCGGGAGAATCTCCTCCTGAAGTAAGCACGCCAATTTTTGTAACTTTCTTTTTGTCCATCTTAAGCACTTAATACGGCGGCTAAAATACCGTATATTATATATAATGAATATTTAGCCAAATGTGTAAAGTTTACACAACTGCGAAAATATGTCTTAATTAACTAACAACTGTCAGGCCTTATTTCCTGCAATTCACTAAAATTGTGGATATCAATTTTATTATGAGAAGAAAATGTCTGCTATCGATTGCGTGTATTGCCCTCGCATCACAGTATTCTTTCGGCCAGGTTAAATACCCTGAGACTAACAAAGTGGATCAGGAAGATGTTTATCATGGCACAACAGTTTCCGACCCTTATCGCTGGCTTGAAGATGATAACAGCGATGCTACAAAAGAATGGGTGATTCGGCAAAATGAAGTTACTGAGGCTTACCTGGCATCTATACCTTTTCGCAGTCAGGTAAAACAAAGGCTGGAAACCTTATGGAACTTTGCTAAAGAGAGCGCTCCTTATAAAAAAGGTGAATATTACTACTACTCAAAGAACAATGGCCTGCAAAACCAAAGTATTTATTACAGGCGCAAAGGGCTGAACGGTCCTGAAGAACTAGTGTTAGATCCTAACAAACTCTCATCTGACGGTACGGTGGCGCTTGGTAGCTTCAGTATTTCGAAGAATGGGAAATATGTAGCTTATACCACTTCCCAAAGCGGAAGCGATTGGAGCGAAGCTTATATCATGGATCTTTCTTCTAAAAAGTTGCTGGACGAGAAAATACAATGGATAAAGTTTAGCGGTCTTGCATGGAACGGTGAAGAAGGCTTTTATTATAGCCGTTACCCGGAGCCGGATGCTACCACCAAACTTAGCCGCCAGAACCAATTCCATAAAGTATACTACCACAAACTGGGAACTCCCCAGGAGCAAGACCAGCTTATCTATGAAGACAATGAGCACCCGCTGCGCAACGTGAGTGGCGGCATAACAGACGATGGCCGCTTCCTGTATGTTGGCATATCAGAAGGCACAAGCGGCAGGGAACTGAAAGCAAAAGACCTGAAAAAGGGTGGTGAATTTGTTGTTCTGGTACCAGGTTTCAAAAACGAAGCAAACGTTATTGACAACGCAGGCGATAAACTGATAGTAAGAACAAACGTAGATGCTCCTAACTATAAAGTCGTCCTGATAGATCCAAACAATCCTGCCAGGGAAAACTGGAAAACCCTCATACCTGAACAGAAAGAAGTGCTTACAGGCGTGGGTACAGCCGGCAAGCACCTTTTTGCAGCTTACCTTAAAGACGCAAGTACCAGGGTTGTACACTATGATGTAAGCGGCAAGAAAGTGCGCGACATAGTATTACCCGGTATAGGTACGGCTAGTGGTTTTGGCGGAGAAAAAGATTATACAAACCTCTATTACACATTCTCCTCCTACAGCAATCCTGCATCAATTTATAACTACGATTTCGCTACAGGGCAGTCTAAGCTATACAAGCGCTCTGCTGCTAAAGTTGATCCTGCACAATATGAAACAAAGCAGGTGTTCTTTAAAAGCAAGGATGGCGCCCGCGTTCCTATGTTTATTACCTATAAGAAAGGAATTAAACTGGACGGATCAAATCCAGTGATGTTATACGGCTACGGTGGTTTTAATATTCCTCAAACGCCGGGCTTCAGTATCTCCAACTATTTCTTTATAGAGCAAGGCGGAGTATACGCTGTTGTAAACCTCCGCGGTGGAAGCGAGTATGGTGAAGAATGGCACAAGGCAGGCATGTTGCAAAACAAACAAAATGTATTCAACGACTTTATTGGTGCCGCTGAGTACCTGGTGGCCAACAAATACAGTAGTCCTAAAAAGATCGCCATCCGTGGTGGCTCTAACGGCGGCTTGCTGGTAGGTGCATGTATGACACAGCGCCCTGACCTGTTTGCAGTGGCCATACCACAGGTGGGTGTTATGGACATGCTTCGCTTCCATAAGTTCACAATCGGTTGGGCATGGGCTGTTGAGTATGGTAATGCAGAGAAGAGCGCTGAAGACTTTAAAAATCTTTACGGCTATTCTCCGTTGCACAACCTGAAGAAGGGCACTTGTTACCCGGCTACAATGATTACTACCGCCGACCATGATGACAGGGTAGTTCCTGCACATTCATTCAAGTTTGCTGCTGCTCTTCAGGAAGCCCAGGGTTGCGATAATCCTGCGCTCATCCGCATTGAGAGTAAAGCAGGACATGGTGCTGGCAAACCAACCAGTAAGCAGATTGAAGAAGCTGCCGACATCTGGAGCTTCGTTATGTACAACCTGGGGATGAAGATGAAATAGTTGCTTCATTGTTTGATAGTAAAAAGCCGCTGCTATGTAGCGGCTTTTTTATATTTTGCTGTTGGATGAAAACAAAAACGCCCGACTTAACTGCTGTCTTTTGCCCCTCCTGTGGAAATGGTTATTCAGGAAATTATTGCTCTGCTTGTGGCGAAAAGAGGAAACATGCGCACGATCTGTCGATGAAGCATTTTATTGAAGAAACCATTGAAGGCTTCACCCATTTTGATAATCGTTTCTTTCGAACTATCCGCCTGTTGTTTACCCGGCCAGGTTTATTGTCTTTGCATTTTGAAGAAGGACGGCGCGTGCCTTATTTGAAACCTGTACAGTTGTTTGTTATCTGCAACCTTTTGTTTTTAATTATATTCTCGGGGCATCACGCTTTTAGCATATCCGTTGACTCTTACCTGTCTGGGGAAAACTATCGGAATCTTGGTCTTAAAGAAGCCTTTATGGCAAAGTTTTCCTTGAATGACTTACACGAAAAAATAAAGCCTGTGTTTAATGAGCGGTTGCGTCAGCAGTCGAAAGTCTTTGTGTTTTCGTTTATCCCCGTGCTCGCCGTTATAACTTACGTGCTATCAAAAAGGAGGAAAACTTTTTATACGCTACATCTTGTATTTGCGAGTCACTTCCTAAGTTTCTTCTTATTGATGTCTTCCTTTTTATCCTTGTTTATTGACGCATTGTTTTATATGTTAAGTATCAATCGGAAGAGCCTGGATAGTACCTATGCACTGGTATTCATCAGCATCTCAATCATTTATTTGTTGTTCTCCGCTAAGAAATATTTTAATCAAGGCTGGATCAAAGCTATGGTTACATCGGTTGCTGTAATGATTGGGTTTCTAACCTTCCTTCACGTATATAGGGTAGCGCTTTTTTATAAGGTGCTTCAATCCTTTCATTGATAGACCAGGGGTCCTCACGTTACCGCTTTTTCAATTGGCTTGCTATTTGTTTGCTGTGTAAATACTAACCCATTAATTTTTATTCCATGGCAAAGTATTCAAAAAAGAGCAGCGACAAAGTAGCGGAGAACATGCGCGAAATGAAGAGCGGCACATTGAAATCTGGTTCAGGTAAAAAAGTTACCAGCCGCAAGCAGGCAATCGCAATCGGCCTTTCTGAAGCAAGGAAAGAAGGCGCTAAGGCTCCTAAGAAAGCGGCGTCTAAAAAGAGTGCACCCAAGAAAGCTGCTAAAAAAGCAGCTCCTAAAAAAGCAGCAAAGAAAGCAGCGCCTAAAAAGAGTAGCAAATCATCCACTGCAAGAAAGAGTGCAACTAAAAAAGCTGCACCTAAGAAAGCAGGAAGCAAGAAATCAGCTACTAAAAAGTCTGCACCTAAGAAAGCGGCTACTAAGAAAACTACCTCTAAGAAGTCAGCTTCTAAAAAGAGCAGCACAAAGCGTACAGCAAAAAAATAGCGGTGATAGGGCGGATCTGCGGCCGGGAAACAGGAATGCATTGCTAACGCTAAATCATTTACTTTGCTATCGAACATCCCGTTTATGGCAAAAACTATCATTGCGTCTTTTCTTGGTTTCTTATCCGCTCTTGGTATAGTAAGGGGTCAGCATAACCAGGCTACTCTTCCATATAAACATGCTACAGAACAGGGAGAGTTCTTTCTTCATGCTTTTCCCAACAACATTTTCAAGGTTACTTTTGTACCTAGCGGCTATACTACAGGTGAGAACATATCAGATGCCGTGATCCTTAAGCCTATCCGCGTCAAAGCAACAAAGGACAGCAGCGGTCGCATTACCATTGGCAATTATACTTTCTTATTCAACAGTCAGGGCCTTACGGTAAACAAGGGTAAGCTTGTCTTGCTCAATACGCATGCGAGCGACGAGTACCGGGGCTTCAGGTTTAGCCTTCAACCTTCGCACCGGTATTATGGTGGTGGCAGCCGTGCGCTTCCTCTTAACAGGAACGGTTACAAATTCAACCTATATAACGGGCCTTGGTATGGCTATGGCGAAGGCGCCAACAATCTAAACTACTCCGTTCCCTTTATCTCTACCTCCGAAGGATATGGATTGTTTTTCGACAATCCTTCCAAGGGCTACATGGACATTGGTGCCACAAACAAAAACATATTCGAATATGGAGCCTTCTCGGGCGAATTGAATTTCTATATCATATTCGGCAACACACAACAGGAAATACTCACCAACTACCATAAACTCACAGGCACTCAGCCATTACCCCCTAAATGGGCGCTAGGTAACCTGATGAGCCGCTTTGGTTATGCCTCTGAAGCACAAGCCCGAGATATACTTGGGCAAATGAAACAACAGCATTTTCCTGTAGATGCTATCATTTTCGACCTCTTTTGGTTTGGCGACAGCATTAAGAACACATTGGGCAACCTGGACTGGGTGAACAAGCAGAAATGGCCCGATCCTAAAAAGATGATCGCAGACTTCAGGAAGGAAGGGGTGCAGACTGTACTCATAACTGAACCCTATGTGCTCAATACTTCTGCCACCTATGAGGAAAGCAAACACCTTCACGCGGTAGATAAAGATGGAAAGCCTTATGTGATGACCGAGTTTTATTTTGGCAATGGCGGTTTGCTCGACCTGTTTAGAAAAGATGCGCAAAACTGGTTTTGGAACAAATACAAGAAGCAAATGGATATCGGTGTAGAAGGCTGGTGGGGCGATCTTGGCGAACCGGAAACACATCCGCCGGCAATGTATCATAACCTGAAAGACATGGGTTTTAAACGCATGTTTAAGGCTAATGAAGTACATAACCTGTATGGTCATGTATGGACGAGCATGCTGTTTCAAAACTATGCACGGGAATATCCTCGCAAAAGACTGTTTAGCCTTAACCGCAGCGGGTATGCAGGCACACAGCGTTTTTCCATCTTTCCATGGAGTGGAGATGTAGCGCGTAGCTGGACGGGCTTCAGGGCTCAATTGCCTGTTATGTTGGGCGCTACTATGAGCGGGATACCTTACATGCATGCCGATGCCGGAGGCTTTGCAGGCGGCGACGGTGACAATGAATTGTACACCCGTTGGCTTCAGTTCGCTGTATTTACACCCATTTTCAGGCCGCATGGAACAGCTTTGTACGACATAGACCCGATGGCATTTAGCTACCCGAGTGAACCTGCTTTGTTTCCGGAGCCTTACAGGTCAATTGCCCGCGATGCGGTAATGATGCGATACAGGCTAATGCCGTACAATTATTCGCTGGCTTATAAGCAGGCTGTCTATGGTGAGCCACTGGCTGCGCCTTTGTACTACTACCACAACGACGAATCCGCCGTAGCAGTGCAGGATCAATATTATTGGGGGCCTTCCATAATGGTGTGCCCGGTATTGGAAAAAGGTGCTGCACAACGCAAAGTATATCTACCGAAAGGCCAATGGTATAAATGGGCTACAGCTGAGGCAATTGATGGTGATAGCACATTACAGCTGGCAATCACCCAAACCGAAATTCCCTTATTTGTAAAAGCAGGGGCTATTATTCCCTTGGCTAATGCAGACACCATCCGCAACTACAGGGACGTTTCGCCCGCCGCCGTCGACTTTCACTACTATCCCTCCGCGCAGTCCTCTACTTTTTCGTTGTATGACGATGATGGAGAAGACAGGAATGCTATCATTTCGCGGAAGTTTGAGTTGATAACCATTTCAGCGGTTCCTCGCAAGGAAGGAATCTCGTTCCAGCTTACCTCAAACGGTGGAGGTTTTACAAGCCGGCACCCAAGCCGTGCCATGCGCATAGTGATGCACACTAGAAAGGAATACCGGAAAGCCACCGTAGATGGCAAGGATATAACGCCCTTAAGAGAAGGTGAGAGGTTGATTATTCCTGTGAGCTTTACTACATTCCCAATCAAAGTGCAGCTGAGTGAGAGGTAAAACAGCTATGGACAACCACTCTACTGTTGCTGAAATATTACGCCGGCACCCTTACAAACAGTACAACCATTAGTGGTATATACATTTTCTGTTTTACGGGTGGTTATTTCATTGTAAATCATCTTGTCGGTTTTCTCGGTGGTGCGTTGGCTTACACTCTGCGTGGTGCCCGCTCCCTTGCACCCGTTGCAGGTAGTGGCGGACGTGGTGGAGCATTGGTAGGTAAGCTCATTGTCACTTTTCAATTGTTTGTAAACAGAGTACTTTCCTGCATTAAGTTTATAAGTGTTCACGTCCCACAGGTTACCGGTACCTGACTTACCTAACACATAGTGTATCTCGCCATTTTGAGCGCGAATCCAAAGGTTTGGAGCTACTGTATAGTTGCGGGCTGCGTAGTAATTTGCCCGCCTGCGCGAGGCTTCTGATTGCTGTGCCAACCAGGCTTCAGTAGGCCTTACAAACTTTTCTGTATAAAAGGCAAGCTCCCCGGTGTTCAACTTCCAGGTGAATAGTTGATCTGAGTAGCGGTTGTATAAAGTTTGATCGCCATAAGGAAGAAAAAGTATTTGCCCTGTTGGTTCGGAAACCATTAATTGATAATCATAGCGGCTTAGGCTGGTCCAGTTGGGTAAGGTTTGTTTAAACGATATGCTAACGCTGTCTTTTTTTACTATCCTCATCCCATCAAACTGTTCTTTGTATAGCTTTTCCGTAGCACTATAAAACGTGTAAAATGAATTGGAAGAGTGCGATTTTGCAATCCAGTATCCTTCACCATTAACTAATGCAATGGTATCGCTGTAGATATAATTGCCGGATACAAGATCCGCAATTTTTCTTTCGAGCGATAAACCTCTGGCACCGGAAATTGTTTGAGTAAACATGCATAAGCCTCCATCTAGTTCATACATGGAGTTTAAGTTATTGAAACGTTTTTGTTCCCCTGTGTAGATATTAAGTACATTCCACCCCTGGCCATACGCTTCTACCAAAAAACTATCATTCCTTATCAGCCGGGGAGTATTTTTTCCCTTAAGCCAGTTTTCAGAAATACTAATCTCATCGCCCTTGTATACTGTCTGTATTACTTTGGCTTCTTTGGGGTCGTAAAAACTAAGCTCCCTCGCGGTAACCTGGGGGCCACCCCATTGTTGTTTTTTTAACCTAACATCGGTTGCTATAAGTAGCACTCCATCATTCTTTGCCGCCAGTATGAGATTTTGGTCTGGAAACTGAACTTTATCGGCGCTGGAAATATCGGGATGGTACCACGAAGTGAATTTGCGGTACCGCTGAAACTCATTGTTACCTTTAAAACCCTCTAAACCATAGGCATTCGAATAAGCTGAACGCAAATCTGGGGTCACACACAAACTATGAATATAAATAGATGCTTTTGGCTTCCAGAAGTTTGTGGTTAAGTCCATCAAACCCAGCCAGGGTAATTGGTTGAATTCATTTGCAGTAACAGCCAGCGTTTTACCATCGGCAGACAGGTAATAAGAAGGCTGGGCATTCTTTATATGTAAATTACTTTTAACCGGCTGAGCCAGGCAGGCAAGCGGCAATAGAAAAGCCAGTAAGGCAGGTAAGCAGGTCATTGTGCAAGGGTATTTTGGCTGATTAATTTACGATGTTATCAAATATAGATAAATCTCTCGTTTGGTTGTCACCTGGCCATAGTACCCGGAAGGAAAAGAAATAGTTAATCGATGCAGAGTTTACCTCAATTTTCAGTCAATACTAATGACCCTAATAACATGATTGCCAGACGATAATTTTAACTCCAGCAATCGTAAGTTAAAATTTCTGTTAAGGAGGAGTACGCAATGTTGACGCTTTACCAAGGCTTTATTAATGAAGTTACTGGGCTTTAAGTACGCTGCAATTGAGGAGGGAAAAATGCCTGTGGAAGTAAAAGGATATCAGTTTTCATACAGTAAATTAACCATTGCCTGAGATTTTAGGTGTATAGGCAGTGGGTTTGCAAGAGCTGACAGAAAGGTTTACAATGGGTTTCTAAAGGGTTTCCAATGGGTTTGCAATGGGTTTCCAATGGTCTGACGGTTATATGTCAGTTACATGATACTAACATGTCTTCAGCCTATAGTTACCACATAGGTACCCTCTGCCTTACCTTTCGGTAATCTGTCAGTTACCTATCACTTACATTTCTGTCACCCATCGGTAGGGCTACATTTAGTTTAGAAAGAAGTGAAAGGGATTGTATTATGGGAGTAAAGCATGCGATTTTCTCAATCGTTGGTGACTTTTTTATAAAGCCACTTACACTCCACAAATGACTGCTATTTATATCTGACTCGATTCCAACACTTGCCGCAGTTAAAATGATAAGGAACATTAAAAACGCTGACAATAGTCAGCTTCCTGTTTCTCGAAGCAAAATACTTTCACAGCGTGTAATTAGTCCTATTCACAAAATGTGAACAATGGATTTATTGCAGTTGTAATTAATAACTATTTTCAAGGATCAATTAACCATTATGGGTGCAATCTCATTAATTGCCCTGATAGTTGCTGCCATTGCATTTTCCGCCGGAGGCATACTCATCGGGAGGCTATTTACAAAAGGAAGTACCAATGCTCAGAAAGGTCAGCCCTACGAGTGCGGAATTCCTACAGATACTTCTCCATGGAACCAGTTTAATGTTGGCTATTACCTGTTCGCGCTGCTGTTCCTCATCTTCGATGTGGAACTGATCTTTATGTATCCGTGGGCCGTTGTGGTTAAGGAAATGGGTATGATAGCCCTGGTGGAGATTATCATCTTCATCTTTATTCTCTTCATGGGCTTTCTCTATGCCCATAAAAAAGGAGCATTGAAATGGATGTAAGAAAAGAAATTCGTGAGCAGAATAACGAGTTCCCGGGCCACGTAATTCCTACCCATGGCGGAGGAATACTTGCCGGCTCGTTTAGTGATATTATCAATTGGGCACGTTCTAACTCCTTGTGGCCACTCACCTTTGCTACAAGTTGTTGCGGTATTGAAATGATGAGCGTCGCCTCCTCCAAGTACGACTTTTCGCGTTTTGGCTTCGAGGTGGCAAGAGCGACGCCAAGGCAGGCCGACGTGATTATTATTGCAGGTACTATCGTCAATAAAATGGCACCGGTACTTAAGCGACTGTACGATCAAATGGCTGATCCTAAGTATGTGATTGCCATGGGTGCGTGCGCTATAAGTGGAGGGCCTTTCTTTTACAATACATATTCTGTAGTAAAAGGAGCTGACCACGTAATTCCCGTGGATGTTTACATTCCCGGCTGCCCTCCACGCCCTGAAGCTTTGCTGCATGCCTTAATAGCATTACAGGAAAAGATTAAGAGTGGTCTAACGCGTGAACAAATAAGGGAAACAAGCCCACTTAATCCCTAAACCCTCTACAATGGCAAACGAAGAAATAAAAGGTCTTATAGAAGGTGTCCTTCCTTCAGCTAAGTTTGACGAAACGGGAGAGTTTCTCAATGTGATAGTAGAAGAGCATGACTTCAGGGGCTTTGCACAAAAGCTTCGCTATACTTTCAACTACGATTACCTGTTTTGCCTCACTTGTGTTGACTGGAAAACGCAGCTAACCGTGGTATATCATTTTACATCAGCCGCCAATAGGCAAAATCAATTAGTGGTAAAGGTGAATCTCAACAGGGACCAACCTGAAATAGACACTGTTAGCGATATATGGCGCACGGCCGAGCTGATGGAACGTGAAGTGTTCGAAATGTTTGGTGTGATTTTCCGCAAACACCCTGACTTGCGCAAACTTATCCTTACTGACGACTTCCAGGGTTTTCCACTGAGGAAAGATTTTGAAGATCCTATTAACATGATAAAGCTGTAAAGGATATGTATTCAGAAACAATTGTACTTAGAGAAGAGCTTACAGCGCCGGGCAAAACCGGGGAGTTGGTAGTAAACGTCGGTCCGCAACATCCGGCAACTCACGGGGTCCTACACCTCGTAATTACTTTGAATGGCGAGACCATTAAGAAAGTGGAGCCCCACCTCGGATACATTCACCGCTCTATTGAAAAAATGACTGAGAGTTTAACCTACAGGCAGTTCACTTATGTAACAAGCCGTATGGATTACCTCTCTGCCCATATAAATAACCATGCTTGCGCACTTTCGGTTGAAAAAGCCATGCAAATTGAAGTACCCCTGCGCGCGCAATATATCCGGATAATTTTGGATGAACTTACGCGCATTGCTTCGCACGAATTATGGCTTGGGGCCATGGCTATGGACCTTGGAGCATTCACTCCTTTCTTCTACGCATTCCGCGAAAGGGAGATGATTAATGAAATTATGGAGGAGTCCTGCGGTGCAAGACTTACCATGAATTTCATGGTTCCCGGTGGCATTATGGCCGATGTTCATCCTGATTTCGTACGCAAGGTAAAAGCCTTCATCGTCCAGTTTAAGAAAACGGTTGGCGAGTTTGATGAACTCATTACGGGTAATATCATTTTCCAAAACCGGATGAAGGGTATTGGGGTGCTTTCAAAAGAAAATGCTATATCGTATGGGTGTACCGGACCTGTTGGCAGGGCGAGTGGCTTCAACTGCGACATAAGGAAGATATATCCTTACGATGTGTATAACCAGGTGGAGTTTGAAGAGGTACTCGATACCGCCGGCGATTCATTTGCACGTTACATGGTTAGGCTTAAAGAGATGCATCAGAGCATCCGCATCATAGAGCAGCTTATCGATGGTATTCCTGAAGGTGATTTCCAGGCAAAGACAAAGGCTGTATTGAAGTTGCCAAAGGGAGAGTTCTTTACCAGGGTAGAAACAGCAAGGGGTGAATTGGGAGTATATATCGTGAGCGAAGGAGGTACTACTCCTTACCGTATTAAATACAGGAGCCCTGGTTTCTCAAATCTTTCTGCGCTCGATCACATGGTGCGCGGAAGTAAGATAGGCGACCTGATGGCTACTATGGGTACCCTCGACCTCGTAATACCGGATATTGACAGATAAAGAAAACGAAAGCATTTATGTTTAGCTTCGAAGCACTTACAAATACAATTCAACAGTGGCTTAACACAAACTTTCCACCGGTGTGGGTGATTGTGATACAAAGCCTGATAGTAATACTGGCAGCGATTGCTTTGTTTGCAGTCCTGGGGTTGGTCCTTGTTCTCATGGAACGTAAGGTTGCAGCCCACATGCAAATAAGGTTAGGGCCAAACAGGGTAGGACCTATGGGAATGTTTCAAACCGTTGCCGATACCCTTAAGCTTATTATGAAGGAGGGGTTAACACCCGCCGGTGCTGATAAACTTCTCTTCAATATAGCTCCGTTCGTGGTAATGATAGTGGCGATGTTGATTCTTGCACCTATTCCTTTTGCTAAAGGCGTGCAGATTTGGGATCTTAATATTGGAGTGCTGTATGTAACGGCCGTGTCCTCTCTTGGAGTGATAGGTATTCTCATGGCAGGCTGGGCAAGTAATAATAAGTATTCACTTTTAGGTGCTATGCGTAGTGGGGCACAGATTGTAAGCTACGAGCTTTCTGCAGGATTGGCCATTATTACAATTGTAGTGCTTTCCGGAAGCCTGCAGATATCTGAGATCATTGCGTCGCAGCAAAACGGATGGTGGCTGTTCAAAGGGCATATTCCTGCTATCATTTCCTTTATAATATTCATCATTGCTGTAACAGCTGAAACAAACCGTGCCCCTTTTGACCTTGCAGAGGCAGAAAGCGAGCTAACTGCTGGTTTCCATACCGAATATTCAGGAATGAAGTTCGCATTATTCTTTCTTGCAGAGTACATTAACATCTTTATAGTTTGTGCCATTGGAGCTACTCTTTTCCTCGGTGGATGGATGCCTCTACACATTGGCAACTGGCACGCGTTCAACAATGTAATGGACTATATACCTTCTTCAGTCTGGTTCTTTGGAAAAACTTTTTTCCTCATCTTTCTTATCATGTGGTTTAGGTGGACATTCCCGCGGCTGCGCGTAGACCAATTGTTGAACCTGGAATGGAAGTACCTGTTACCGATAAGCTTGTTCAACCTGCTCTTGGTGACTTTAATGGCAATAAAAGGCTGGCATTTTTAAAAGTGGGAAACGCTAAACTCAAAAAAGAACATGTTTATTAAAGAATACATATCCGATATATACAACGCCACTAAATCGTTGTTGATTGGAATGAAGCGTACCGGTAAGTATTTTATCTCCCCAAAAGAGATTATTACAGAGCAATATCCCGATAACAGGGATACGCTAAAACTTGCTGACCGTTTTCGTGGCGAAGTAATTATGCCTCACGATGAGAACAATGAGCATGCCTGTACAGGATGTACTGCCTGCGAGTTGGCTTGTCCAAACGCCACTATTAAAGTGGTTACCAAGTTTGACTTAACGCCGGAAGGAAAGAAGAAGAAAGCAGTGGACACCTTTGTCTACCACCTTGAACTATGTACTATGTGTGGCTTGTGCGTGGAAGCCTGCCCTACCGGAGCTATTAAAATGGGGCAAAATTTTGAACACAGCGTGTTTGACCGTAGCAAGCTTATTAAAACCCTTAACCAACCTGGATCGAAAGTGAGGGAAGGAGTTGAATAGACCCTTATAAACAAAGAATTATGAGCGCATCAGCAATAATATTTTATGCCATCTCTGCTTTCCTGCTAACAACGGGTTTGCTTTCGGTAACCACAAAAAAGATATTCCGTTCTGCTATCTTCCTACTGTTTTCGCTAATTGGCGTTGCTGCCCTTTACTTCTGGATGGATGTACAGTTTGTAGCCGCAGTACAAATAGTGGTATATGTAGGCGGCATAGTGGTATTGATAATCTTCTCCATTTTTCTCACAGAACAATCCGGTAAGCAAATGGCTCAACCTAAACTCAAGCGGGTATTATGGTCGCTTGCAGCAGGGTTGTTCGGCTTTGGTTTTACTTTCAACCTCATTAATAGCCATGCACTTTTTCATACTACACCTGTTGGGGTTTTTTCTCCAGATGTCAGAAACATCGGCTTGCAAATGCTAAGTCCTACGGAACATGGTTACATACTTCCTTTTGAAGTTGTGAGTATGTTATTGCTGGCAGCGATGATTGGCTGTATCGTGATTGCCATTAAAACTGGTAAAAACACGAGCAATCCCACCAGAGAGGAAGTCGGGAGGCTATTGGTGCCAAACGATGAGCAACTAAACAAACCTGCAGTTGCCAAAACTATTTCTCAACCCTTAACAGCACAGGAGGTTTAAAATGATTGACGTTCCGCTTACCCATATTCTCTTTGTGAGTACGGCCTTATTCTTCATAGGAATGTACGGCTTGCTTACCCGCAGAAACATGATTACAATGCTAATGTCGCTAGAACTGATACTTAACAGTGTCAACATCAATTTCGTTGCTTTTAATAAGTATTTGTATCCGGGACAACTTGACGGCTTGTTCTTTTCCATTTTCATTATAGCAATTGCCGCTGCTGAAGCTGCTGTAGCAATCGCTATTATCATTAATCTGTATCGCACCCATAATTCAATTGATATTGATACAGCAACTGATTTAAAGTACTAACCCCTAACCTGATTATCATGAGCTATCAACAATATATATACCTCATTCCGCTGTTGCCTCTGGTTACATTTATCATTTTGGGGCTGTACGGCAGGAAGTACTTTAATAAAACAGCTGGAGCTATCGGGACCACCTCACTACTCGCTTCTACGGTGCTTTCTATTTATGCAGCTTACAATTATTTCTTTGTAGATGGTAGCGTGAACGGCGTTTATCAGAAGATTACAGCACTTAGATATACATGGCTTGAGTTTTCTCCTGGACTTTCAATCGACATGGGTATCCTGGTAGACCAGGTTTCCGTGATGATGCTTGTGGTCGTAACCTTTGTATCCCTGATGGTCCACATCTTTAGCCTTGGGTATATGAAAGGTGAGGAGCGCTTCGCAACCTACTATTCATTTTTGTCTCTTTTCACCTTCTCTATGCTTGGACTGGTTTTGTCCAGCAATATCTTCCAGATCTATGTGTTCTGGGAACTGGTTGGTGTTTCATCTTTTCTTCTGATAGGGTTCTATTTTCATAAACCCTCGGCAGTGGCAGCCAGCAAGAAGGCTTTTATCGTAACCCGTTTTGCAGACCTTGGCTTCCTCATCGGAATTCTTATTCTTGGCTTCTACTCCGGAACCCTCGACTTCGGCACCTTAATAGAACGACTTACATCACCTGAATCAGCACAATCAATCGCCATCACTACAGCATCATTCCTTGGTATCTCTATGCTTTCCTGGGGGTTGATACTCGTATTTATCGGAGGCGCAGGAAAAAGCGCCATGTTCCCGTTACACATCTGGCTTCCTGATGCAATGGAAGGACCTACACCTGTTTCGGCATTGATACATGCTGCAACCATGGTGGTTGCGGGTGTTTACTTGGTGGCAAGGCTCTTTCCTGTTTTTGCTATGGATGCACTTGCTATGGATGTAGTAACCTATATCGGGCTTTCATCAGCGGTAATTGCAGCAGTAATTGCATGTACCCAAACCGACATTAAACGGGTGCTTGCTTATTCCACAATGTCGCAAATAGGATACATGATGTTTTCGCTGGGCGTGGCAAGAATGGGAGAAGAAGCAAGCCTTGGTTTTACAGCCTCAATGTTCCACTTGTTTACGCACGCTTTCTTTAAGAGCTTATTGTTCCTGGGCGCAGGCGCTGTTATTCACATGGTTCACAGCAACGATATGAAAGATATGGGTGGCTTACGCAAGTTGATGCCCGTAACGCACGCGGCTTTCCTGATTGCATGTTTAGCTATTGCGGGTGTTCCGCCTTTCGCCGGGTTCTTCAGTAAAGAAGAGATTCTTCTGGCAGCTTACAATGGAAGTCCATTTGTGTATTACACCGCCCTGCTCACAGCTGCCCTTACAGCTTTCTATATGTTCCGCCTTTACTTTTCTATTTTTTGGAATAAAGAAAGCGATGTTCATGCAGGACACCACGGAGAAGGCACGTTCTCTATGAAGTTGCCGCTCGTGGTGCTCGCTATACTTTCCGTCGGGACAGGGTTTATTCCATTTGCAAAAATGGTAACAGCTGACGGCTCACCGCTTCCTACTCATTTCAATCTAATGTTCTCCGTTGCGCCAGTCGCTCTTGGTATTGTAGCCATTCTGCTTGCTTTGTGGTTCTATAAGAATGAAAACGACCGACCAGAACGTTTTGCAGCAGGAATGGGTGGCTTCTACAAAGCTGCTTCGCGTAAGTTCTATATCGATGAGCTGTATTTGTTTATCACTAGGAAAGTACTGTTCAACCTTATAGGTCGTCCAGCAGCCTGGATAGATAAGCATGTGGTTGATGGCTTTGTAAACCTGACCGGCTTTACAACGATGGTTAGTTCGGAAGCAATAAAGGGATTACAATCCGGACGTTTGCAGAGCTATGCTATATACTTTTTTGGTGGTGCTATCTGTTTAGCTGCGTTGGTGATTTACTATTGGAACTAGATTAAGAAAGACTAAGAAAAAAAATGATTATGAATCTTTCGTTTCTCATAATACTTCCTCTTCTTACTGCAGTTGCAGTGTTGTTCTGCAAGGGGCTTAAGCAAGTAAGGACAGTATCGCTAATGGGTGCAGTATCTCAGCTTGGGTTAAGTGCAACGCTGCTTTATCAATATATGCAGGAAAGAGCAGCCGGCAACACAGCCTCCATGTTATTCGAATATAATTATAATTGGTTCAAACCGCTTAATATAAACTACCATATTGGCGTGGACGGAATTGCAATATCCATGATACTCCTTACTGCCTTTATAGTGGCGGCCGGGATCCTGGTGTCCTGGACAGTAGAGAAGCTTAGTAAAGAGTTCTTTTTTCTGCTGCTATTATTAAGCATGGGCGCTTATGGTTTCTTCATCTCACTGGATGTATTTACCATGTTCTTTTTTTTGGAAGTAGCGGTTATTCCTAAGTTCTTACTGATTGGAATTTGGGGTAGTGGTAAAAAAGAGTATAGTGCAATGAAGCTCGCCCTCATGCTGATGGGAGGCTCTGCATTGGTGTTTGTAGGCCTTACAGGTATATACTTCAATACCGGAAGCTTCGATATACCGGTAATAGCTGCTGCCAGCATTCCATTGGAAGTACAAAATTTCTTTTTCCCGTTTGCGTTCGTGGGCTTCGGTGTATTTACTGCTTTATTTCCTTTCCATACCTGGGTGCCCGATGGTCACTCGTCTGCGCCCACTGCCGCATCAATGTTTCTTGCGGGGATATCTATGAAGCTTGGTGGCTATGGTTGTTTAAGAGTGGCAACCTACCTAATGCCCGACGCAGCACACACCTATGCTCCTTATATCATCCTGCTGGCTACAATAGCTATCATCTATGGCGCCTTCGCTACCATGATGCAGAAGGACTTGAAATATATTAATGCATACTCATCCGTCAGCCACTGTGGGCTTGTATTACTGGGTATCGGGATGCTAACAAAGACCTCCATCAATGGAGCAGTATTACAAATGGTGTCACACGGGTTGATGACCGCTCTATTCTTCGCTGCCATCGGAATGATCTACAATAGAACTCACACGAGGGATGTAGCAAAACTTGGTGGCCTATTAAAAGTTACTCCATTTATCTCTACTGTGTTTGTTATTGCGGGGCTTTGCTCCTTAGGTTTACCCGGCTTCAGTGGATTTGTAGCAGAAATGACTGTATTTATGGGAGCATGGCAAAATCCGGATTTATGGTACAGGGTCGCTACGATACTGGCTTGTGCTTCTATTGTGGTTACCGCAGTTTATATTTTACGGGCGGCAGGCAAGACGGTGATGGGGCCTATTAGTGACGCATATACTAAACTTACTGACGCTACCTGGAACGAGAAAGCGGCAGCTGTTCTTTTAATTGGAGCAATCGTAGTGATAGGGGTAGCACCATTCCTGATTAATTTATTGATCAACCTAGGCACTGAAGAAATCATGCAACAGCTTGGAAAAGCTGCAACAGTAAATAACTAAGCATTATGTGGAACGACTTTTTGATATTGATGAAACAGGAGTTGGTGATTACCGCAATCATCTTCCTGCTCTTATTTCTTAAACTGGGAAAGGAGAGGAGTAATACAACGATACTTTACCTGGTGAACACGCTATTGTTGATTAACCTTTTAGCCGGGTTGTTTGGCAACCAGGAGGGAAGCCTTTTCAGCCAAATGTTTATCACTAATAACCTTGCGGTGCTTGAGAAAAGTATTCTCAACTTTGGGGTACTAATAATATCGCTTCAATCCTGGAATTGGTTGCAGAAGCATGAACACGTACTTGAGTTTTACATGCTCTTGTTGTCCACCCTTTTGGGCATGTTTTTCATGATATCCAGTGGTAACATGCTTATGTTCTACCTCGGCCTTGAGCTTTCTACTATCCCGCTGGCTGCGGTTGCTAACTTCGAACTGCAGAAACGTCAATCTTCGGAAGCAGCTTTGAAACTGATTATTTCTTCAGCATTCTCCTCCGGATTACTCTTGTTCGGCATCTCGTTATTATATGGTGCAACGGGTACCTTAACGTTTACGGAAATGGGAGCAACGCTGTCAGCAAATCCACTGCTAATTTTTGCTTTTATACTTGTTTTTGCCGGGTTTGGTTTTAAGATATCCGTGGTTCCATTTCACCTATGGACGGCGGATGTATACGAAGGAGCCCCCGTGGCTGTCACTTCTTACCTGTCCGTAATTTCAAAGGGAGCAATGTTATTTGTTTTTGTATCAGTATTATACACAATCTTCAAACCCTTTGCAGAACAATGGTATAAGTTGTTGTTCTTATTGTCGCTTCTTACAATTATAACAGGTAACCTGTTTGCTTTGAGGCAGGAAAACCTGAAGCGTTTCCTCGCCTTTTCATCTATTGCCCAGGTAGGGTTTATATTAATTGGTATTTCTGGTAGTTCGCTTGCCGGCACAGCCTCTGTTATCTTTTTTGTACTTGTTTATGTGTTTTCTAACCTGGCTGCATTTGGCGTGGTATCGCTTGTAAGTGCTACAACCGGTAAAGAGAATATTTCTGACTACAAAAATTTTTACAAGACGAATCCATTGCTTGCTTGGATTATCACTATAGCATTATTTTCCCTTGCGGGAGTGCCACCTACTGCGGGTTTCTTTGGTAAGTTTTTCTTGCTGATAGCAGGGGCAGAGAAGGGAAACTACCTGCTGATTACGATTGCCGCGTTGAATATGATGGTGTCTTTCTATTACTATCTCAGGGTAGTAAAGGCCATCTTTATGGATGCTAACGAAAATCCTATTGAACGCGTAGCGATTCCCGTTATGCCGAAACTTGCACTTTATATGTGCGTTGCCGGTATTGTAGGTGTTGGACTTGTAAGTTATGTTTATGAATACATCCATGGCCTCAGCTTTGGGATGTAAAAAAAGAAGACGATGGCTATTAATAAAAATCATGAATGTGAAGAGCTAAATGGTGTTAAATGCGCCATTGTTGAAAAGAATGTTACTCCTGAGCGCGCTGAGTTTCTGAAGCGCTTGCTTCTAGTAAATAGATTTGAAGTGGTTATTGCTGCCACTGCCCCGCCTAAGGCCGCACCTGCAAAGCCGGTACCTCCAAAACCTGTTGTTGCCACTGAGGGCACCGAAACGGTGGCTGTAACTTCTGCACCTGTGGCAGAAGCCCCCGCACCACCCCCTCCTCCGCCACCAACCACTTTTACCGTTGGTGTGACTGATCTACGTTTTAATGCTATCAATGCAATCTTCGGAAGGCTGCTAAAGTCAGCTGAAAATCGCATCGTAACACTTGCATACTGGCAACAGAAGGATCCGATACCACGTGAGGAAGTTCCGTATTACGAGACCAAATCCTAGCTGGTTCTTAACAAGTATATCGCTTTTATCTGCTTAAAATGGAGCGGATTCCTCAATTTTTAGAGCCCGTCTCACCCTTATTACTTCAAAGGCGTTTTTTTTACTTCTGGTAGATAAACGGCGTTAAAATTTTATAGCCGGTTTGGATCTTTTACGATGATTCTCGTATTTTGCTACGAAATAGATCGTATTATGTGTAGTAAGCATGTTAAGCCTACGGAAAGTGAGCTTGAAATTCTCCAGGTACTTTGGGAGAAGGGGGAGGCTACAGTGAGAGATGTCCATGAAGCATTAAGTTGCCTGAAGGAATGTGGTTACACAACCACACTAAAACTGATGCAAATTATGTTTGAGAAGGGACTGGTGAAAAGGGATGATAGTGCGAAAAGTCATATTTACCGGGCTAACGTAAGTAAAGACAAGACACAACAACAGTTGGTAAATAAAATGGTTGATTCATTGTTTGGTGGTAATTCTACTCAACTCGTGATGCAAGCACTCGGTAATGGAAACGCTTCTGCACACGAATTGGAAGAAATACAGAAACTTTTGAACGAATTAAAAAAGCAGTAAGATGCCTTTTCTTGCACAATCCGCTCTATTGCACGCAATAGGTTATGCTATTATCAATAGTCTCTGGCAGGTCGCGTTGTTGTGGATTGTTGTAGTTCTTTTTAACAGCCTCCTTAAAACATCCTCCGACACACGTTACAAACTTGCTCTGTTTGCCCAAGTAATCGGCTTTACGTGGTTTGCCCTCACGTTAAGGTTTTATTACCAGGAATGTGCAAGCCTCAGTAACGCTATGCCCGGCGCAGGCAACGATTTTGTACCGGCCCTTCACATAGACGCTGATGGTATCAATACCTTCCTATATAACTTGCTTTGGAACACCGAAGTAATTTTGCCCTACCTTTCCATTGCCTATCTCTTTCTCCTCGGTTACCTTTCGTTCAATTGGGTGAGAGGATTTAGGCAGGTGTCTCATTTGCGCAACGAAGGCTTAAGTAAGATAGATGTTGAGTGGCGGTTGTTTACGGCCAGAACTTCCCAGATGCTTGGCATAAAACAGAAAGTTCAGATATTTTTATCGCAGTGCGCCACTTCGCCTTTAACGGTAGGTTTCTTCAAGCCTATTATACTTATTCCGATTGCGAGCGTAAATCACCTTACTCCATCGCAAATGGAGGCAGTTATCCTACATGAACTGGCCCATATTAAGAGATTTGATTACTTAATTAATATCCTGGTAACGGTAAGTGAGATGTTACTATTCTTCAACCCGTTTACAAGGTTACTTGGTCAACTCATCAGGAAGGAGAGGGAGAATAGTTGCGATGACTGGGTTCTTCAGTTTCGATATGACGCTGTGTCTTATGCTGAGGCTTTGCTCAGGATGGCACATTTGCAGCCGCGACCGACATTTGCAATGGCTGCTAGTGCAGGTAAAAATGAACTGCTATTACGCGTGAGGCGTATGCTGAACAAGCAGGATAAGGTATTTAATTATAGGCAGCAGTTGATGGCCTTTACTTTACTTACAGCTATCATTTCCTGCTTTGCTCTCTATAACCCGCAAGTACGTTCTAATGTTGTAAGCCTTGAGACTTCTGGCTCTAAGGTCGTTAAACCATTTATCGCTTCTATCGAAAACCCAATTTTCAACCCAGTGTACCTTATAGCTGATCCTTTCGAAAGCCAATTAAAGAAAGAGGTGTCATCAACTGCTGTAAATAAAAATGCGGAACCCGAAAGGAAAATAAAGCCACTGAACTGGATGATTTCCCGAACGGCTCATTCCGGGCAGAAGAAGAACGAAGAACAGGCTGGCTCGCTGCCAGTGTTGACACGGGCTGCTGCTACTGCCTCGACTATGGCTACCCACACCAGCAAGCCAGTAAATATGGACACACTTCTTTCCTGGTCATTTAGCACGCGCCCCTTGGTTATACCGCATAATTTAGAACAATATCCAGCTATTCCTACTCTTAAGGAAGACCGTAAAAGAGCGCGGCAGGCAGCTTCCCAGAACATTAATCAGTTGAGAGAGCAATTGGCAAAAGGCCGCAAGGTTCGCATGCAAATGGCAGGAAGAAGAGGTCAGATGGTTCTAGATACATTAGACCATTTGGTAAGTATTAATCCGCATATTCCTGTTGCAGAGCATTGGAACAAAATAATTACTGAGACAAACTACACATTTGCCCCTGCAGCATTTGTTTTTGACAGCCTTTACATACAGGCGTTAGACAAACTAAGACTTACTGACAGCCTGCTTCAAACGCGGCATAGCAAGCTTAAAAAACTTCAGGATCAAAATGCAAATGGCTTTGACCTGGATGCTTTGCTTGAACAGCCAGATCAGAAGCTTCCTGGCCGTAGAAAAGCAGTAGTAGTATACGATGGCAATAACAGGAAGGCTGAAAATATCTCCGTGATTATCGAACTAGAATAAAACGCTTAGAAGTTGCGTGCAAGACTAGCAATAAGCCAGTCTTATCCCGCAGCAACCGGCTTTCTTTCGCCAATCTGTTGCCGCCACATCGCATAATACAATCCTTTGTCGTCCAGAAGTGCATAATGATCTCCGGTTTCCACAACACGGCCACGCTCCAATACAAAGATCTTATCAGCATGCATAATAGTACTTAGCCTATGAGCAATGAGAACTGTTATTTGTTCTTTAGCATTTGAGATTGTTTTGATGGTGCTGGTAATCTCTTCTTCAGTAATTGAATCGAGCGAAGAAGTAGCTTCGTCAAAGATCAAAAGATGAGGATGGCGTAAGAGCGAGCGCGCTATGCTGAGCCTTTGTCGTTCCCCGCCGCTCAGTTTGAGTCCACCTTCTCCAATGAGGGTTTCTATTCCATTTTCTGCTCTTCCAAGAAGATTCTGGCAGCTCGCTTTATAAAGAGCCTCCATTATTTCATCATCTGTAGCCAAAGGCTTTACGAAGCGAAGGTTTTCTTTAATTGTTCCTGAAAATAACTGGGTGTCCTGCGATACAAAGCCAATTTGTTCCCGCAACTCATCAAAGTCTATTTCGCGTTCATTTATGCCATTGTAGTAAATATTGCCTTCAACTGGTAGGTAAAGACCGGCTAATAGCTTTACTAGCGTGCTTTTACCAGCTCCGGACGGCCCCACAAAAGCAATGGTTTCGCCCAGCTTCACCTGGAACGATATGCCGTCAATAGCCCGGAACCCTGCAGTTTGGTGTTGAAAGACAACATCGCGAAACTCCAATGTTTTTATAACTCCCACCCTTGAGGGTAAAGCGGGTTTAGCCTCTGGAGCCTTCGCCATTAGCTTATGGAAATTATTTAGTGAGGCTTCCGCTTCACGATAAGAGAGGATAATGTTACCTATTTCCTGAAGCGGACCAAAGATGAAGAAGCTATAGAACTGGAGTGCTATCAATTCTCCTGTTGTTAAAACATCCCGGTAAATTAGCCATAGGAGTGTAAAGGTGATTACCTGCCTAAGAAAGTTTACCATCGTACCCTGGATGAAGCTGAGCGTTCTAATACTTTTTACCTTCTTGAGCTCCAGCCCCAGAATTTTATAAGTGTTATTATTCAGGCGGGTTATTTCCTGGTTGGTCAGCCCGAGACTTTTTATCAGTTCTATGTTTCTCAGGCTTTCAGTTGTAGTACCTGCGAGCGCTGTCGTTTCTTTGACAATGTTTTTTTGAATAGTCTTTATGCGCTTGCTGAGCATATTCGTCACCAGTGCAATCAAGATCATTCCACTGAAGTAGATAGGTACTATGCTCCAATGCCGTTGAGTGGCGTAAATACTAACAAACAAGATGCTTACAAGTATTCCAAAGACTACGTTGATAAAGCTGCTGATAAACTTCTCTGTATCTACCCTCACTTTTTGGAGGATGGATAGTGTTTCGCCACTACGCTGATCTTCAAACTCCTGGTAGGGCAGCTTCATGCTGTGCTGAAGGCCGTCAGTAAATATCTTAGCTCCGAATTTCTGAATGATTACATTGACCACATAATCCTGGAAGGCTTTTGCAATCCGGCTCACCATAGCTGTACCTACAAGCAACAACAAGTAATACATGATGCCACTGATAAACTGGTTTTCGGTTCTAAAGCTGCCGTCTGGCGCCGTTTTAGGATGGTTAGCAAAATGGTCTATCAGCTTACCGAAAATCATAGGATCGAATAAACTAAAGGTCTGGTTGACGGCAGCAAGAAACAGTGCCAGAAACACGAGCCCCTTATGCGGTCGTAGGTAAGAGAACAATATCTTCATGTGATTGGAAAGCCGTTTTAATCAACTATAATCCACAAAATTAGGATAACGCTGCTTCTGTGAGGCGCACATCTTGCAAGGCAACGTCAAGCGTATAGGTACAGCCCACTTTTAGTGCGAAGTTTTGGTTGCCATGGCTCACCGGGAAATCAAAGCAAACAGGGTAGGAGTACGGCGCTACCTGTTCGCAGATGACAGTAAGTACATCCCGTCCGAAAGGGATGGTGGTGTCATTCATATCGGTAAAGCCGCCAACGATGAGTCCTGCAAGCTTATCCAGCTTCCCGCTCCGCTTCAGTTGCACCAGCATGCGGTCCACATTGTAAATGTATTCGCCGATATCTTCTATAAAGAGGATCTTGCCTGCGGTGTTTATGTCGGATGCGGTGCCTACAAGATGCGCGAGCAAGGAGAGATTCCCGCCAACCAGTGTGGCTTTCGCTACTCCTGTTTTGTTAAAACGGTGCGCTGTACACGTGTAGTTTGCAGGTTGGCCTGTAATGCAGGAAAGCACCGATTGTACATACTCATTCTCTGAACCGCCGTCGTTAAAAGCAGCCGCCATAGGGGCATGCATGGTGGCAATGCCGTACTGGGTAAAGATGTGGGAGTGTAGTACAGTAACATCGCTGAAGCCGATGATCCATTTAGGATGCTTTACAAAACGGGAGAAATCTATTTTGTCAATAATTCTTGAAATGCCATAGCCACCCCTTGCACAAAGAATTGCTTTGATGCGAGGATTGTCCAGCATGGACTGTACATCCTGCAAACGCTCTTCATCAGTTCCGGAGAAGTAGTTGTGTTGGGCGCCTACAGTTGCACCTATTTCTACCAGGAAGCCCCATTGTTCAAGAGTAACGATGCAGGAGGTTACCCGTTCAATTGCCATATATCCCGCAGGGCAAAGGACGCCAATAATGTCGCCGGGTTGCAGGTAAGGAGGTATCTTGATCATGCTAGAGGTTTAGAGGGTTGATGAGAGTGGTGTTAAAGTCGCTCCATATTTCCCTCACTATTTCACCTGCGGGTTTTATTTCGTTGATGATGGCGCTTACCTGTCCTATTTCTAGCTCGCCCTCTTCCAGTTCGCCTTCAAACATGCCACGCTTTGCACGACCGCGGCCTAGCAGCAACTGGAGTTCTACCGTACTTGCGCATCTTTCTTCAGCCTGCACTACCTGTTTGTAAAAGCTGTTGTGGAGTAAGCGTACAGGTACAAGTTTTTTCATCGAGAGGGTAGTGTCGCCTTCGTTTGCTGCCATAACAGCCTGCTTAAATGCAGGGTGCGACGAAGCTTCGTGGCTGCATACAAAGCGGCTGCCTACCTGAACACCTTCTGCCCCGAGTACCATGGCAGCCATCATCTGCCTGCCTGTGGCAATGCCACCTGCCGCTATTACCGGAATAGAAACAGCTTGCCTTACTGCAGGAATTAACACCAGAGTGGTGGTTTCTTCCCTGCCGTTGTGACCGCCTGCTTCAAAGCCTTCGGCAACTACTGCATCGCAGCCTGCATCTTCGCTCTTCTTCGCAAACTTGCTGCTGCTTACTACATGCACTACCCTTAGGCCTTCGGCTTTCAGCTTAGTGGTCCACGTTTTCGGGTTCCCTGCACTGGTGAATACTATAGGAACCTTCTCTTCAAGAATGATCGTGATGTGTTTATTAATGTCAGGGTAGAGGAGGGGCAGGTTAACACCAAAGGGTTTGTCCGTTGCTGCTTTGCATTTTCTAATGTGTTCCCGGAGTACTTCGGGATACATGCTACCTGCCCCGAGAAGGCCAAGCCCGCCGGCATTACTTACTGCGGAAGCCAGTTTCCAGCCACTTGCCCAAATCATCCCTGCCTGGATGATAGGGTATTGAATATTAAATAGCCGAGTGATCCTGTTTGAGAAAGACATGCTGCAAAGTAAGGGAGGGAAAGAGGTAAGTAGCAAATGGAATAATGATGAAGGGAGGGGAACGTCGCTCAGGAAGTACGGGGAAATTATCGGTAGGAGTCACTAGGCCAGTAATTTTAAGCAAGTGAAGTCTTTTTAATGCCTAACTTGCATACTCTCACCTCGTTATCCGCTATTCCCTATTTTTCGTACCAATGTAAACTTTAGGCAGGTATAAGGATATTCTGATCGTTTTCCTATATGCCGGTAATGCGGCAAGCGAATGTTTCGCTTTAAACAGAGCCACTGTTTATAGGCAACATACGCTAAAGCGATTGGTAACATGAAATAAAATTGACTAACCAAACATGCTTTATGACAAAGATTGTTTTGCTTGCTTTATTGCTTTGCGTCGGTGGAACCACTGTAAGTGCGCAAGTTCTGTTTTATGAAAGTTTCGACAATATTGGGGGCCCAACAGCCGGTGGGGCCGGTACTTATTCCTTTCCACAGGGTTGGTTGTTGAGAAACGTAGACAACAGAACACCGGATGCCCAGGTATCTTACGTAAACCAGGCATGGGAACGAAGAGAGGATTTCAACTTCAACGTTATGGATTCCGCAGTCTTTAGTACTTCCTATTATTCGCCCTTAGGTAGTGCTGACGACTGGATGTGGACACCGGCCATTTCTTTACCTGCCTCCGCCAACCTTCAGCTTAGCTGGCAAGCGGTTACTTATGACCCGAATTACAGGGACGGTTACGAAGTAAGGATTATGACAGGCACCATACCTACCGGCGGCACCGGGGTAATAGGAAACCAGGTGACAGCCTCGTCGGTCTTGATGACTGTGGCAGCAGAAAATAGCAACTGGACAACTAGACAGGTTTCTTTAAACACTTATGCGGGGCAGACGGTGTATATAGGATTCAGGAACAATTCGAACGATAAATTCCTTTTGTTGATTGATGACGTCAAAGTGGAAAGAATCAATGATTTTAATGCTACAATTACAGCAGCCGGTAGCTTCGAATATCCGTCAACACCCCTTGCGCAAACTTCATTGGGCATCGGACTTTCTGCTACGCTGAAAAATAATGGTGGAGCTAACCTTAGCAATGTTACTATTAAGGCACATGTATATAACAGCGCCGGGCTGATGGTACAAACAATTACCTCTGCAGCAACTAGTACTGTAACACCAGCCTCATCTATCACACCGGTTTTTACTAAATGGATGCCTACCGATACGGGTACCTATACGGTAAGGTATGTTGCCTCCCATAGTCAGTCAGACGACTTTCCTTCCGATGATACTTTAATTTCTTCTGCTATTAACATCACTCAAAAGGTTTTTGCAAGGGATAATGGCATTGTTAACGGCTCGTTGGGCATAGGAGCCGGCAATGGCTACATGGGACAATCATTTACGCTTTCCACGCCTGCATTTCTTTCAGCTGTTATTTCATCCTTTACCCGTGGTTATACAGGGCGCCCTTATGCAGCTGTTATATGGGATACTGATGCATCGGGTACTCCTCAAAACATAATTGCGGCAACTGACACCTTGTTATATCCTGGCAATGATGCATTCACTGATACGATACCCATTTTTGGGGGCACCAAATATTTGACGGCGGGCAAATATGTAGTTACGGCTATTGAATTCGATTCAACGCTTGCCATTGCGCTTGCTTCTGGGGTCTTCACAAACGGCAGCACGTATGTAAAATGGTCAGCTAATCCCAACTGGTCGCATAACGAAACATTCGGAACACAGTTCGCCAAAAGCTATATGCTACGTCTTTACCTGGATGAAGTTAGTAATGTGCTGTATGTTGATAGCAGTAATGCTAATCCGGGTATAGGCAACAACTGGGCAAATGCCTTAACCCGGTTAAGCGACGCCTTCGAAATGGCCCGGCAATATAGTTTCGTGGATAGCATCTTGGTCGCAAAAGGTACTTATTATCCTACAGGAGAGGCTGCAACTGTCAACCGCGATAGTGTATTCCTGGTGCGGCAAAGTGGTGGCATAGTCGTATTGGGAGGTTATGCACCGGGCGGCGCTTCTCGTAATATAGTGGCTAATGCCACGTTGCTTAGCGGAGATTTAGGCGCACAAAACAATTACAGTGACAATAGTTACCATGTGTTGGCTATTGTGGGAACAGATGCGATTGCAGATAGTGTGATAATCGACGGCTTCAAAATCGTTCACGGCAATGCATCAGGTGTTGGAGATCAAACACTCAATGGACTGCCTGCAGCCAGGAACAGTGGCGGCGGTGTTTTTCTAACCGACAACAACAATAATAATAAGATTCACTTCCGTAATTGCACTATTGCAGGCAATAAAGCTTCCGGCTATAGTGGAGGCATCGCTTTCTTCGAAAGCTCGTCGCCTGTACTGTCTAATTGCCTCATAAAAGGAAATCACGCATTGATAAGCGCTGCGATGAACACTTTCAAATCATCACCTACTCTTATCAACTGTACTTTCTCCGGGAATTATACCACCGGCAGCGCTTCGGGATGTGTTTACAATGAACTTTCATCTCCGTTGTTTCGCAACTGCATCGTGTATGGTAATAGTGGAGGCATAATAAATAATCCCTCGGTCACTTATAGTCTTGTACAGGGCTTGGCTGCCGCAGGTGGAACCAACAACATAGACGGGAACACCGATGCAATGTTTGTTAATGCGCCTGCTTATGGCACAGCGCCATTTACAAATGGTGATTACCGGTTAAGAGGAGGTAGTCTCTGCATTAACGCTGCAAACAACGCGGCTATTGCCACCGGAGTTGACAATGATATAACCGGGGGATTACGTGTTGTGGATGGAGTAGTTGATATGGGATGTTACGAACTGCAACATATTTACTACAGCTCGGGCAATCATGCTGCAGGTACGCCGCCTAACTGGAAAGTAAACAGTGATGGTAGTGGTGCTTCAGCAACAGCGTTAAATATTCTCTCAAGGTTTGTTGTACAAGCAGGCGATACTGTTTCGGTTACAGGAACGGTAAGCATGGACAGTGCTACACTGGTCTTGCAGAATAACAGCAGGATAAACAACGCCGGCGATTTATTACTTGGGGATATTTTGGATAATGACGGCAGCATTGCCGGAAACGGCACCGCCACTTTAAATGGTACGATGGGTAAACAATTCATACGGGGTGTGGGTATCGTTCATAACCTGGCGATTGATAATGCTGCAGGGGTAGAAATAGCCACCAATGCAGACACCGTTAAACTCACCGGTGTGCTCACACCTATTAGCGGAACATTCACCACAAAGGATAATCTTTGGCTGTTAAGCGACGCAAACTCTACAGGGGCTATAGCCGCAGGCAGTGGAAGCTACCTATCAGGCGCTGTTACCCTACAGCGTTTTCTCACTGCGCAACGTGCTTATCGCTTATTAGGTCACCCTCTTAACGTGAATGTGCCTTTGAGCTCCCTTCAACCCTACATTGATATTACAGGCAGTACCGCAGGAGGACTTACCAGCGGTAACTCATCGGCCTTTCACTTCCTTTCGGGCGCGGCCTGGCAGCCATATACGGCCAATAGTCAAACCTGGAATTTGAATGAAGCTCTGCTTGTTTTTGTGAGGGGAGTAGCGGGGCAGGGTATCGGGCAGGTGGCTGGCACCTATACGCCGACAGCTCCTACATTGCAACTTAGTGGGGTAGTGAATACAGGTAATATAGACTACGTCGTAAAAAGCGCAGCGTCCTTTGGAGGTGCGGCAGAAGGCTGGAATGCAGTTGGCAATCCCTACCCGGCACCGATTGATGTAAACAGCGTGGGCAATATCAATTTGAATGGAAACGCCACTGCAGTATATGTATGGAACGCAAGTAAGGGAAGTACAGCAGCCGGTATAGCTAGCGGCGGTTACGACTTTTATACATTGGGAAGCCCGATTGTATTGCCACAGTTTGGCGCATTTTTCATTATGAATACGGCGGCTGCCAACGAGGTAATCCATTTTACGGAAAGCTGCAAGGCAACCGCTGCTACACCTCTTGGTGTGTTAAAAACGTCACACGCTCACCAGGGTTTTATCCTGGCTCTTGAGGATGAGGCAGGAGTGTATTGGGACAAGCTAAAGCTAAGTTTCGCTAAGGCTGCAAATGCCGGTTTCGGTGATAGGTACGACCTGAAAAAGATGAACAATATACTCCTTGACTTTTACAGCATTGGTTCCGACAGCAGCAAGCTTGCTATTAATCATTCACCGTTGTTGCAGCCGAATACCGCTATACCGCTTGTATTAAACACGGCAAGGAAGCAAAATTTCATCTTGCGTGCTGTCGACGTGAACCTTTCAGAAAGGGATATGGATTATTACTTGCACGATAAGCATAAACAACAATGGGTTAAAATAAATGAAGGCATGAAGTACCTGTTTGAAGTAACTGACGAACCTGCCACAAAAGGACCTAACCGTTTTGAAGTGGTAGCGAAGGTAAAACCTGTGGAGTCGCGAATGGTTAGCGATATTACCATTGGCCCTAACCCTGCCAGCGACTTGCTATACATTACCGCCAGCGGAGAATCTTATGTAAGAGTAATGAATGCTGCCGGAACTGTTGTAATCAGTTTAAAACAGAAGGGCGATATGCTTACAGTGCCTGTTAAGCATTTGCCAGCCGGTTTGTACTTTGTTGAGGTCGAGAGTGCAGGCACCCGGGTTACTGAAAAGATTCTAAAGAGATAGATAATTCCTCCTTACGGCCGGATCCCCTAAAGGTCCGGTCTTTTTTTTGTTTCCTATCCGGTAGATTTTTACCGCTCGCAGATGGCCGCACTCTTTGAGGGAAGTTTTTTAGCGATCGGTCATTATACTGCCACAATATGCCATAAGGGAATGTTTTTTGCAGTTATTGTATTATTGCGGAAATCTCCTAAAACGACCGCTTATTCCGAACGCTTTTTCACCTAACGGTGACGGAGTGAATGATACATGGGTTATAGATAACCTTGCTAAATATCCCAATGCAATGGTTACTATCTATAACAGGTATGGAGTTATGTTGTTTAATACGGTGGGCTATACAAAACCATGGAATGGTACCTTTAATGGTAAGCCCGTGCCAGTGGGTACGTATTACTATGTGATTGAACCGCATTTCGGTATCGCACCAATGAGTGGATACGTTGTTGTTTTACGATAGAGGAGGGGTGAGGGAAAAACGCAGGTCGACCAACAGTTTATAGTATAAACCTATTCCTCTTTTTGGTCTTCCAACTTTTGTCTAAACGTTTAAGTTCCTGTAAGGTGCCTTTCATGTGCGCTCTTCCGTAAACCACAATTATTTTACTAGTGTCGCTAGCTTGTATCCAGTTTGCAAGATTAGCATCTCTCATCGTTACAATAAGTGAATCAAGCCTTGCATCCTTCTTCACAGGGGCTAGCCATTTTCGTAAATCTGTAGCAAAATCTTCATCTTTTAAAATGATGTTACCGTAGGTTTTTTCAAACGCATGTACAATGTCATACAAGCTCACATCAACCCTGATGTCATCCGGAGTTACTCCCATATCCTCATATAAAGGTTGCGGCATTGTAGTTTTAAAGAACGGATCATAAATCACACCTTCTTTATAGAGGGTTCGTTCGGGTAGGAAAACTATCCGTCTCAACTTTAGCGCTGCTACATGTGCTGCCAACTCTTTCCGGCTCATCAATGGAAATGCAGGATACTCCATGTAGTCTGCAATCATGCTGGCTGTTAACGCTGTATCGGGCACCTCAGAGGATACTTCTTCGTAAAAAACCTGGTAACCTTGCTCCTTGAAAAAGCGTATGGTCTTTCCCGCACTTTCATAGAATTCCCGCTTTCCCATATGTATCATAGGAATGAATATAACGGTCTTGTTCTCCTTGTTTTTCCATTCATTGTATATGGCATCTTCTGCCGCTTTCATTTCGAGGACTGTAAGAAATCTGCATGAGCTAAGTAAACAAGTAGTTGAGAGTAACGCTAGACGAAGATTCATAACAGCAGCAGTAATCCTGTAAAAATATACATTCGTAATCCAGCATCGAAAGACGTTGCCTTGAAAATAGCTTAATATTAAGAGGTAAAGTATCGTTTTCGGATGCTTCTCCGCTTATATCGTAAATCTGAAGCTTCCTTTCCCCTGCTATCCGCTTATCTCTCTCTTACCCCTCTCATATAACACTCACATTGTGCTGGGTAGTATTTAAGTATAGGTGAGTAGTGACAGGAATGTAGATTACCGCCTCACAGAAGAAAGGCTTTTTGAGTTACTTCTTCATTATTCTGCCAGTGGTTAAACAGGCAAGTGTTCTTCATAGCCGGCTTTTTTTCTAATTTTGCATGCTTACATGCATGCTTTTTGGCAACAACATAATCAGCCTGTAGTGGCAATGTGCAAAGCCTCCCAGGACATGTCGCCGCCGCTTAACTGTAAATAAACCTGGTTTATTCATCAGTTAACTGTTAAAGCTTCTATGTTCAAACCCAAGCTGTTTCATACCCTAAGCACTTACAATCGCAAGCAGTTCTCAAAAGACCTCGTCGCCGGAGTTATTGTCGGTATTGTAGCACTGCCATTAGCTATTGCTTTTGCTATCGCTTCCGGGGTGTCTCCCGAAAAAGGATTATTTACTGCAATTATTGCTGGCTTCATTATTTCCGCATTCGGTGGTAGCCGTGTTCAAATAGGAGGTCCTACCGGCGCTTTTATAGTAATAGTCTATGGTATTGTTC
>JAEZDR010000179.1 GCA_023433265.1 Bacteroidota bacterium
GCGTACAATTACCGTATATCTCCCCGCTGGCGCCTTTTTTTTCACGGGTATGTTGTTGTTCAGGTTGGCACCCAGGTAGGTTATCCAAGCCTTCTCGCCCCCCGGAAATACAGCTTCTTTTCTAAAAATAGCGTCTTTTAATACCGAGCCGTCTTCCGCATAGACTAATCCCTCCATACCCCTTCCTTTAGCCTTCAACTTTCCTGATGGGTAATAATATTCTTCGTCTGTCACCAGGTTAGTGAAATATACCGCTTTGTATTGAGGTGTGCCATCTTCGGTAAATTGCTTCAATTCTCCATGGTGGATGCTAAAGGCAGAATCAGCATAAGTTCCACTTTGTCGGAGTAAACCCGTTTTAAAATATGCATTCATCCTCCATACACCGCCTTCTTTCCAGCCTTTACCGGCATACATAGCACTATCTGCCGTCGAGACTCGCTTGCCCCATTCGCTTACATAAACGTTGATGGTGTCAGTTTGCGCCAGACAAGTAGAAAGTGAGAACAACAGGGCAATAAAGCCCGGGATTTTTGGATGCATACAACGGTGTTGGCTCGCAAAGTTAAGTTATATAGCCGCTGCTTATGCTTTGCTTAAAGCAGGCAGGCAATTAAAGACGACTTAACCACCCCGGTAAACTTTAAAGACAGCTTATTGCCCGTTTAAATAAGCATTAGAATGCATATCTGTAACAAAGATCCATAGGAAGAATTTCTAATTTGGTGTTGTACTTAATTATTCACGCTAAACCTCTCTTCCGAATGAAAAACCTCCTGAAAAGAATTACTGTATTTACTCTTTTTGTTGCTACATCCGGCATTTTGGCCAGTTGCGAAAAAGACGCTTCTAAGAAAAAGAAAACTTCTGTTCCCAGTTCCGGTACTACCACCACTACAACAACAACTAACCCTATTAGCACCACTACACCTTTGTCAACACTAAGTGTAAATTGGGATGGCCGGGTTGATGGTTTGTATACGTATACACAGGCTGCTCTCGATTTTCCTGTTACTTCCTTTTGGGGCGGGGATGGTGTAAGGAGTCAGCTTTCAGGCGGCAGGCTGCGTACCACTTTGGCAGCCAATAAACTAGGTGGAGAAGGGGGTGTTATTTCCAGGGTGGATGTTACGGACGGTACGGAATACCAACTTCAGTTTGATATGATGTTCGATCAGAATTTCGACTTTAGCTGGGGTGGTAAAGTCGGTTTCGGCTTTCTTATAGGCAATGGGTATACGGGAGGCGTTCCGGGTACCGACGGTAATGGTGGCAGCTTCAGGGTGATGTGGCAAAAAGCTACTTCAACCAGCCCAATGGTATTGAAGCCTTATGTATATCATAAAGACCAGCCGGGTACTTATGGAAACGATTTTGGTAAGAAGTTCCCCGCAGACGGTTCAAGCATTCAAAAGGGTGTTTGGTACAATGTAAAAATGTACATGAAGAGCAATACCGGTTACAATACTGATGGACGTATCCGGCTTGTAATCAACGGTCTTACAGTAATGGATCAATCTATCCGCTGGACAACAAACGACCTCAACCGTGCAGTGAAGAACGTTTGTTTTGAAACCTTTAGGGGCGGAGCAGAAACCTACTGGCAGAGCGCAACCAACGGCGATATTTATTTTGACAATGTAAGCTGGTCGAGGCTGCAATAAAATATAGGACTACAATTGCGAGGGTGTTGAGAAATCAGCACCCTTTTTTATTTCCACTCAGCCATGGATGCAGAGATAAATCATCTCGCCTTTAAATCTTAATTTCGCAGCCCTTTAACCGGCAGATCAGCATGGAGCTAACAAAGAATTATATACCCGCAGACGTAGAACAGAAATGGAATAAACACTGGCTTTCAAAAGGCTATTTCAAAAGTACACCCGACAGCCGTAAGGCCTTTACTGTGGTAATCCCTCCTCCCAATGTTACCGGAGTGCTCCATATGGGCCATACCCTGAACGAAACGGTACAGGATATCCTCGTGCGCAAAGCCCGCATGAGCGGTTTTAATGCCTGTTGGGTTCCCGGCAGCGACCATGCCTCAATTGCCACAGAGGCTAAGGTGGTGCAAATGCTCGAGAAGGAAAAAGGGATTAAAAAGGCTGACCTGACCAGGGAAGACTTTCTAAAACATGCCTTCGAATGGAAGGAGAAATACGGCGGTATAATTTACAGCCAGATAGAAAAGCTAGGCTGTAGTGTAGATTGGGACAGGGTAACGTTTACCATGGATGATCACTACTATAAGGCCGTAATCAAAGTCTTTATTGACTTATACGGTAAAGGCCTTATCTACCGTGGCGCCCGAATGATCAATTGGGATCCTTCAGCCAAAACAGCCCTTAGTGATGAGGAGGTGGAGTATAAAGATGTTCAGGGCAAGCTTTACTATGTCAGCTATAAAGTTGAAGGTTCAGACGAAGCCATCATGATTGCTACGCAACGTCCTGAAACCATTATGGGCGATACTGCCGTGTGCGTAAACCCGACTGATGAACGTTACGCTCACCTTCAAGGCAAACATGTTATTGTTCCGTTGGTGAACAGGAGGGTACCCGTAATCTTTGACGAATATGTAGACAAGGAGTTTGGAACGGGGGCGCTAAAGGTTACACCCGCACACGACATTAACGATTACAACCTCGGATTGAAACATAACCTGCCTATCGTTGATACACTTAACGAAGACGGCACGCTGAGTGCTGCAGCCGAAGTGTTCGTTGGAATGGATCGTTTCAAAGCCCGGAAAGCAGCAGTGGAGCAATTAACGAAAGATGGGCTGTTAGTAAAGGAAGAGGAGTACACCACAAGGCTAGGTTACTCGCAGCGTACCAATTCGGTTGTTGAACCGCGCATCTCCACGCAATGGTTCCTCAAAATGAAAGAACTTGCTCAGCCTGCCTTAGACGCTGTAGTGAGCGGCGAAATAAAGATTCATCCGGGTGATAAGTTTCTTGCTACTTATAAGTACTGGCTTGAAAATGTAAAAGACTGGTGTATCTCTCGCCAGCTTTGGTGGGGGCAACGCATCCCGGCTTGGTACGATGCGGAAGGCCGGTTTGTAGTTGCAGATACTGAGGAAAACGCAAGAGAATTGTTCCGGCAGCAGTATGATACTCAGCCGCAAAATTTACAACAGGACGAGGATGTACTGGATACTTGGTTTTCGTCCTGGCTATGGCCAATACAAGTATTTAAAGGCATCACCGAGCCTGGCAATAAAGAAATTGAATACTACTATCCAACGTCTGTGCTTGTAACCGGGCAGGACATCATCTTCTTTTGGGTGGCAAGGATGGTAATGGCAGGAATGGAGTACAAGAATGTAAAACCCTTCCATCATGTGTACTTTACGGGAATGGTACGGGATAAGCAAGGCCGTAAGATGAGCAAGAGTCTAGGAAATTCGCCGGACTTGCTGGAACTGATCGATAAGTACGGTGCCGATGCCGTTCGCTTCGGTATAATGATCTCGTCACCTGCCGGTAACGACCTTCTGTTCGACGAAGCTTCACTTGAGCAGGGCCGTAACTTCAATAATAAACTCTGGAATGCGCTCAAATTGGTGAAGGGATGGGAATCCAGGATCGGTGAAGAGGGTGATGCTGCTTCAGCCGTATTTGCCATGCAATGGTTTAAAAGCCGCCTTGAGCAAGTAAAGGCCCAGATAGAGGTTGCCTACTGCGATTTCAGGCTGAGCGAAGCGCTCAAGGCTATCTACGGTTTGATATGGGACGATTTCTGCAGCTGGTATCTTGAGTGGGTTAAGCCTCCCATGGATAAACCGGTTAGCCGGGAGGTTTACGAAACCACGCTGTATTTCTTTGAGCAGTTGATGCAACTGCTACACCCATTCATGCCATTTATAACCGAGGAGCTTTACCACCTTGTAAACGAACAGGACGAGGACCTTGTTGTAAAGCAGTTTCAACCTACTGGGGAGCCTCAACTAGGTGTGCTGGAACAGGGTGCTTTATTACAACAGGTAATTACGAATATTCGCGATGCCCGCAACAAGAGCAAGCTAAAGCCAAAGGACGCCATTACACTGTCAATAGAAACGGCTGAAACGGCAAAATATTCCGGAATTACTTCCATTCTTGCCCGGCAATTGAACGCGTCTGTGGGTTTTACAACGGAGGCCGTCTCACCCGCAGTGGTTGTAACGCTGGAAAAAGATAAGTTTTTTATACAGTCAGATGCTTTGGAGCATACAGGCAACCAGCAGGATGAATTGTTGAAAGATCTTGAATATCAGCGCAAATTTCTCGAAAGCGTCGCAAAGAAGCTCTCTAACGAGCGTTTTGTGCAAAACGCTAAACCCGAAGTGGTGGCCCTGGAGCAGAAAAAGAAAGCGGATGCTGAGGCAAGAATCAAAACCATCGTAGAAAGCCTGTCCAATTTGAAGTAGAGCGTGTTAAGCGGCATCGAATAAAAGGATGTCTTCCCTCTTCCCACCTAAGTATTTCGAAAGGAGAGGGGATAATACTCATATTTTATTTATTAAAATGTTTGCGCTTTTTTCTGCCCCTTATTGGCTTTGCATTTTCTAAACCCCTTCCCTCAAGAATTTCTTGCGTTTTTGCGCTCTCCTTTCGGGGCACACCTTCTCCCTAACCCCAAAAAAAGACCACTTTTTGGGGGGCAAGTCCGAGGCAAGTCCGAGGCAAGTCCATAGCAAGTCCGTAGCAACAGCGTTAAACCCCTATATAGGGTCTCAAAAACAGCTTTTTCCGCTATCTCCGGGTCGGGGGTCCGCTACCGGTCTTTCACACTTCCCTTTTTCATGAACAATCCCTAAAAATCCCATATCTCATTATTTTTAATGTCTCTGGAGCCTCACTCTATAGTCGCTCGCACAGCCTTGCGGCCACAGCTTCTTAAAGTTATTTGTTTTAGGGGGGAACTGCGCAATGTAAGGTGAGCCTTCACCCTTATCCAATGACTTTGCTTATCTGGTTTTATGATTGTTATCAGGTTTCCTGTTTCCGGGTTCAGCTAGCTTCCTCCCGTGCTTCCCTCTACATCTCATCCTTCGCTTTAACGAAACTTAATTTTGCCAATTGCTGAAAGGTCTTATTTTTGCGCCTCCAAATTCATTAAAGGAGGTATTTACATGCTGATTATTGATTCAAAAGATTGCGAAAACATAGACAAGGCGCTTAAGAAGTACAAGAAGAAGTTCGAAAAGAGCAAAGTTCTGTTGCAACTGCGCGAGCGTCAAAGCTTTACAAAGCCGTCTGTGCGTCGTCGCAATCAGGTTTTGAAAGCAGTTTACAAGCAGCAAATTGCCAGCGGTAAAATCGAGCCTTAATAATTAAGCCTCTAATATTACTCAATATCGCCACAAGCATCGCTTGTGGCTTTTTTGCGCCCTCAAGGCTTTATTGCTGCTTGACTCCAAAGCGCCATACCTGCCATTATCTATTATCCATTCAGCCGTTTACTAATCCCTATCTTTATACAAACATCAGCGGATGAGTGTTTATCACAAACACATTCAGGGCTTTATTGGCTTTATTAAATTCCAGAAAAGGTACTCAGAGCATACGGTAGCTGCTTACTTAAACGACCTGCAGCAGTTTGAAGCATTTATGATGAGCCAGTACGATGGCCCCACCCTGGATGCTATTACCATGTCAATGGTGCGCACTTGGCTGGCAGAGTTGAAGGAAGAGGACATGACTTCCAAGACCATCAACAGGAAGTTGTCCTCTCTTAAATCGTTCTACAAGTACTTGCTGCGCAACAAACAGGTTAACCAAAGCCCGCTTGCTACAATAGTAGCTCCTAAAATCAGCAAACGCCTCCCTTCCTTCGTCACCGAAGCTGATATGGAAAGGTTACTGCAAACTTTTCAACCAACAGACGACTGGAACCTCCGCACAGAACAACTGGTTATTCGTCTTTTCTACTATACCGGCATGCGCCTTAGTGAGTTGAAGAGCCTAAAAGAAACGCAGGTCAATTTCAGCTACAGCCATCTAAAAGTATTGGGTAAAGGAAATAAGGAACGCATCATACCCATAAACGCCGAAATGTTGAAGGCGTTGAAGGAGTATATCAGTAGCAAGCCGGTAAAACTAGAGGGGGAGCAGCATGTATTTGTCCGTGATAATGGTAAATCGCTCTATGATAAATGGATTTATTATGCGGTGAAGAAGCATCTGAGTAAGGCGGGACAAGATGACGTACCAATTACAACAGTTCAAAAGAAAAGTCCTCACGTATTAAGACACAGTTTTGCGACGCACCTTTCCAATAACGGAGCAGAACTAAATGCTGTAAAAGAGCTGCTCGGACATGCTAGTTTAGCCTCAACACAGGTTTATACCCATAACACTATCGAGAAGCTTAAAGAAGCTTTCAAAAAAGCTCACCCAAAAGCTTAAGGAGCCATTTACGCATCCTTATACAGAGGAAAAGCTGCTAAATCAACAGGTTAATGCTACAAGTTGTTGCCACCATTCGTTTGGCAGATCAGTTATTTGAGCACGTAATCGGGTTTATCGTTTAACTATCCCCGCAAACGCACCTTAAAATATTAATTTATTCTTGATTTTGTCTGCGGGGTTATTTATCTTACAGTCCTACAATTTTCATGACGAGACACGCACACTTTAAGTTCTTTTAAATATTATTTCATCAAAAAGCAATGCTATGAACGTAAACATTCAAACAGTGCATTTCGACGCAGATGTGAAACTGACAAGTTATGTAAGAAGCAAACTCCTGAAGCTGAATACATTTCATGACCGGATTATTAAAGTTGATGTTTATTTAAAACTTGACAACGTAGTTCATAATATAAAGGACAAGATGGTCGAGATCAGCGTACATGTACCGCGTAGAACGTTCTTTGTAAAAGCTTCCTCCAAATCGTTTGAAGAATCATTTGATAACGCATTAGAATCGGTTATCAACCAGATTAAACGAAAGAAAGAAAAAATGGCAACTGCCTAATAGTGTTTTTCCGGGGCTGGCATATCGCCAGCCTTTTTTATTTTTGATTATGCGTATTATTTACCCGGTTTCTTTTATCATTATATTCTGTGCTTGCAGTACACAAGGTACAACCAAAGCAGAAGTGTTCGAAAGGACGGAACTGGCAAACGACAGCCTGCTTATCAAATACCGCTTTCAGCACGAGGGTAAAGTTTTTACTGACAGCGCTGCTACAAAAAACACCGTAACGCCCGATACAATCGAGGTTGAATTCAACAAACGAAAGCCCTCAGAAAATTCTTTACACAGCCACCGGTAATTTTTCAGCCAAGCCAGGGCAAAAAATATTTTTCAAAATTTTGCTAAATGAAGTTTTCTCTTACCTTTGCCATCCCAAAAAACAGGGGACACAGGTAAGAAATGCCTGTATTGAAAGTTCTTTAAATTATTCGTTATAAGCCACTTTAGCTCAGCTGGTAGAGCAACTGATTTGTAATCAGTAGGTCGTTGGTTCGATTCCGACAAGTGGCTCAATACCGGCGGAAAATGGTGGAAACACCATCGCTGGGCAGGTTCCAGAGCGGCCAAATGGGGTGGACTGTAAATCCACCGTCTTTCGACTTCAGAGGTTCGAATCCTCTCCTGCCCACTGTTCTTTGATGTTGATTTTATTGCGGGAGTAGCTCATTTGGTAGTCCGCCAGCCGGCGGATTCCAAGCTATAGGTCGCGAGTTCTTTAAAATAAAAAAGCGGGTGTAGCTCATTTGGTAGAGCGATAGCCTTCCAAGCTATAGGTGGCGAGTTCGAGCCTCGTCTCCCGCTCAGTTTTTTGAAACAAAGATGATGGTGAGTATTCCTCACAATCTCTACCAGCCGTTGTAGCTCAGTGGTAGAGCACTTCCTTGGTAAGGAAGAGGTCGTGAGTTCAATTCTCATCAACGGCTCTTAACAAGTTGTTGTACAGTTGTGATGATTCACCTCTACGCATCAACTTAATAACTTAACTTGCGCGTCCGGTTTATCCCGGAAATGAAAGTAAATACAACTTCAGCCCCGGCTGTCGTTTAAATTTTAAAAACCACAACAAAAACCGATAAAGATGTCTAAAGAGACCTTTAAGAGGGAGAAACCTCACGTAAACGTTGGTACCATCGGTCACGTAGACCACGGTAAAACCACCCTGACCGCTGCTATTACTTCTATTCTTTCTACCAGAGGTTTGGCTACGGCAAAAAAGTATGATGAAATTGACGGTGCACCTGAAGAAAAGGAGCGCGGTATTACCATCAACACTGCTCACGTAGAGTATCAAACGGCTAACCGCCACTATGCTCACGTTGATTGCCCTGGTCACGCTGACTATGTAAAGAACATGATTACCGGTGCTGCTCAGATGGACGGTGCTATTCTTGTTGTGGCTGCTACAGACGGTCCAATGCCGCAAACTAAAGAGCACATCCTTCTTGCTCGTCAGGTAGGTGTTCCCCGTATTGTGGTTTTCATGAATAAAGTTGACCTTGTTGACGATCCTGAACTGTTGGAACTGGTTGAAATGGAAATCCGCGAGCTGCTTAGCTCTTATGGTTTCGATGGCGATAATACTCCAATCATCAAAGGTTCTGCTACTGGCGCTCTTGCTGGAGAAGACAAGTGGGTTAAAGCTGTTGACGAACTGATGGATGCAGTTGACTCATACATTCCGCTCCCTCCACGTCCAATCGACATGCCTTTCCTTATGTCAGTTGAAGACGTATTCTCAATCACTGGTCGTGGTACAGTTGCTACAGGTCGTATTGAGCGTGGTATCATCAAAGTGGGTGAGCCGGTTGAAATCGTTGGTCTTATCGAAGCTCCTCTTTCATCTACCGTTACAGGAGTTGAAATGTTTAAAAAGCTTCTTGATGAAGGTCAGGCTGGTGACAACGCAGGTCTTCTTCTCCGTGGTATTGAAAAGAAAGATATCCGTCGTGGTATGGTTATCTGTAAGCCTAAGTCAATTACTCCGCACACTGAATTTAAGTGTGAAGTATACGTACTTAGCAAAGAAGAAGGTGGACGTCATACTCCGTTCTTCAACAAGTACCGCCCTCAGTTCTATTTCCGTACTACAGACGTAACCGGCGAAACTATGTTGCCTGAAGGTACTGAAATGGTTATGCCTGGCGATAACGTGAGCCTTACAGTTAAACTGATCCAGCCAATCGCGATGGAGAAAGGTTTGAAGTTCGCTATCCGCGAGGGTGGTAGAACAGTAGGAGCCGGTCAGGTTACTGAAATTATCAAGTAAAAAGGCTACAAGAGGCTGTAAATCATAGTCTCCTGGTAGTTTAAAATACCTTTACAAAGTACTTGGGCATCTCGCTTAAGTACTTTGTTTTTAAAGTTCTTAACACAGTTTTTCTTAGTTTTCCGGCTTGCCGGAACACTTACGGGCATAGTTCAATGGTAGAATAGCGGTCTCCAAAACCGTTGATCTGGGTTCGAATCCTAGTGCCCGTGCTAACTCAACCCGCCTATTGCACTGCAATTGGCACAGAAACAAGACATTTGTATGAACAAGGTTTCAGTTTATTTTAGAGAGTCCTACAGGGAGCTGCTTGAAAAGGTTACCTGGCCTACGTGGATGCAGTTGCAGCAATCCACTATTATTGTACTGGTAGCTACCATACTTATAACCGTAGTAATCGGAGCAATGGATTTTGCCAGCAACTGGCTGCTGAAATTCATCTATCAACTCTTCAAGTAAGGAATCCCATGGAAGAAACAGTTCAACAGGTTGAAACCAAATGGTACGTTTTACGCGTGGTTAGTGGTAAAGAGCGTAAGGTAAAAGAGTACCTCGATAAAGATATATCCCGCAGCGGCTGGACGGAAATTATCAAGCAGGTTTTCCTACCTACCGAAAAGGTTTACAAAGTTCAGAATGGTAAGAAGGTAATGCGCGAAAAGAACTACTTTCCTGGCTATGTTATGCTGGAAGTAGCCGACGGCAAACTGAACGATGATATCATACAGCACATCAGCAACATCAGTAACGTAATGCACTTCCTTACTGATGGTAAGGGATCAAAAGGCAACATCATCAGCCTGCGCAAAAGCGAAGTAAACAAAATGCTTGGCCGCGTAGATGAGATGAATGATCAGGGTGGTAGCATGAGCGAACCGTTTATAGTTGGAGAAACCATCAAGATCATTGAGGGCCCTTTCAACGATTTCAACGGGGTGATTGAAGAAGTGAACGACGAAAAGAAGAAACTGAAAGTTACAGTTAAGATATTTGGTCGATCCACTCCTGTAGAGCTCAATTATATGCAGGTAGAAAAGATAAGTTAATCTGAAAGCCACCTTAACCGGGTGGCTTTTTTTGTTCATTCTAAATCATAGTTTATGAAAAAGCTGTATTCTCTTTTTGTATTCTCATTGTTCACGCTGGTCGCGATTGCGCAGCCACCTGATGTACCAGCTGAGACGGGTTCAACCTTCGGTGAGACGATTAAAGCTGAAGGCGCTATGTCTGTAGAAGAAATGATTAAATATGTTGAGAGCAGGAACGAGGGCGAAAAGGTTGAAGTAAAAATCCAGGGTGTTGTTACAAAAGTTTGTGAGAAAGAAGGATGCTGGATTAAGGTTAAGTCGCCTAATGGAGATATGATGGTAAAAATGAAAGACCATAAATTTCTTGTGCCAGTAGCATTGAACGGTAAGACTGTGGTGATAGAAGGTATCGCACAGCAGAAAGTTACCTCAGTAAAAGAGCTAAAACATTATGCTGAAGACGCAGGAAAGAGTAAAAAAGAGATTGATGCTATCAAGGAGCCTAAGAAAGAACTTGTTATGCAAGCAAAAGGGATTCTTGTTGTTTAAGTAAAATAGTTTTCAAGTTATTGAAGGCCATCTTAAAGATGGCCTTTTTTGTTTCCCGTTGATAAAGTTTTTTGTATGGTTCTAACTGCTCTGCTACATTCGCAGCCCCTATGACAAACGAATGTTGTGGCTATATTAAATCGGGAAACTATGAATAACATAAACCAGGCAATCTCGGGCAAATTATCTATTCCTCTCAGGCAGGTCGAGGCTGTATTGGCGCTGTTTGATGAAGGGGCTACCATTCCTTTCATTGCACGCTATCGTAAAGATAAAACCGGCAACCTGGATGAAGTGCAGATAGAACAAATACAGCAAGAGGCAAAGTTTCAGAAGGAGTTTAATGAAAGAAAGGCCTTCATTGAAAAGGCGATTACTGAGCAGGGTAAAATGACTGAAGCACTTCAATCAAAGCTGGATGCATCAACCACTCTCGCCCACCTCGAAGATGTCTATCTGCCCTATAAGCCTAAGCGTAAAACAAAAGCTCAAACCGCCAGGGAAAATGGTCTTGAACCGCTTGCCAATTTGTTGTTGACACAAGAAGAATCAGATATAGAAGCAGAGGCGTTGAAGTTTCTTAGTGAGCAAGTTAAGTCTGGCGAAGAAGCGCTTCAGGGAGCGAGGGACATTATCGCTGAAAATGTCAATGAAAACGCAGAAGTGAGGGCGAGGGTCCGTAGGCTTTTCCAGGAGAAAGCAACATTCCAAAGCTCGGTGATAGAAGAGAAGCAGGCGGAAGCTATCAAATACAAGGATTACTTCAACTTTTCAGAGCCTGTTCATAAAATTCCGTCTCACAGAATTCTGGCAATACTCCGTGGCTTTTTAGAAGGGTATCTGCGAATGAGCATTGCTCCCGCTGAGGAAGAAGCTCTTGAGCTGTTGGAAAAAGAATATGTGAAAGGGTTAAGTCAGAGCGCTGCACATGTAAAGAAGGCAGTCAGGGATGCATATAGACGCCTTTTGCAGCCAGGCCTTGAAACTGAATTGAGAACCGCACTAAAACAACAGGCTGATGAGGAAGCAATCAATGTATTTGCAGAAAACCTGAAGCAACTGCTGTTAAGTTCGCCCCTTGGCGGAAAGAGAACGCTCGCTATAGATCCCGGCTACCGAACCGGCTGCAAAGTCGTATGCCTTGATGAAAATGGTGAGCTTAAGAAAACAGATTTAATTTATGTGCATGAAACCAACCGGGTAGCAGAGGCAGAAAACAAGATCAGGAAGCTGGCGGAGCAGTTTAGTATAGAAGCCATCGCCGTTGGTGATGGTACTGCGGGCCGCGAAACAGAACAGTTTATAAAGAAGCTCCAACTGAATCTTCCGGTGTTCCTGGTTAATGAAGATGGTGCCTCTGTTTATTCTGCATCGGAGACGGCAAGAGAAGAATTTCCTGACCAGGACGTAACCGTTAGAGGTGCAGTTAGTATAGGTCGCAGGTTAATGGACCCACTGGCCGAATTAGTAAAAATAGATCCCAAAAGCATCGGCGTAGGCCAATATCAACACGACGTAAACCAATTTAGGTTAAAGGAAAAGCTGGATCAAACAGTGGTAAGCTGTGTAAACGCTGTAGGAGTGAACCTTAACACGGCGAGTAAACACTTGCTTAGTTATGTGAGTGGCATTGGGCCATCGCTGGCAGAAAACATTGTAAAGTACAGGAAAGAAGTCGGTGAAATAAAAGAACGCAAACAGCTAATGCAAGTACCAAGGCTGGGGGCCAAGGCATTTGAACAGTGCGCAGGATTTCTTCGTATTAAGCAAGGAAGCAATCCTTTAGACGCGAGCGCCGTGCATCCAGAGGCTTACGATGTGGTGTTGAAGATGGCAAAAGATCTGGGTGTAGAAGTTAAAGCGTTAATAGGAAATGATGAGTTGATAAAAAAGATTAACCCGAAGCAGTATATCTCAGAACAGTTTGGTGAACTTACACTGAAAGATATAGTAGCTGAATTAAAGAAACCCGGCCTTGATCCCAGGAGTGAAGCGCAAAGCTTTGAGTTTGCTGCTATCTATAAAATTGAAGATGTAAGTGTGGGCATGGTTGTTCCCGGTGTAGTTACTAACCTCACCCGGTTTGGTGCGTTTATAGACATAGGTGTTAAGCAAGATGGGCTGGTGCATGTAAGTGAAATAGCGAACAGGTATATCACCGATCCTTCAGAAGCACTCAAATTGAACGACAAAGTGATGGTGAAAGTGCTCGAGGTTGACATACCACGCAAGCGTATCTCTTTATCAATTAAGCAAGCTAATGAAGGTGGTTCTACGGGCAGGCCGGTAAAAAAGAAAAAAGAAGAAGCAGGTGCGGCGAAAGAGGTTAGTATGACCGATGCATTGAGTATGCTGAAGAAAAAGTTTGGGAAATAAGGTTCAAGCATACAAAAAGCAATACTTCTCCATAGGCATGATGGATGCTTTGTTCACTACTCTTGTAGTCCGATCGGGCTATATATTCCAACTACTGCAGCGACAGACTTCCACCTGAATACTTGACAATTGCTATAAGGCCGGTAACCTCGAACGTCTTTGTAGTGATAGTTTGTCCATTCTGCCCGGCAAATACTTTGAAAGTTGTTTTCTCGCCTTTGGAAATATTCCAACTTACCGTTCTCGATGCTCCTGGAGCGAGTTTATTTGACGGGTCAATTGATTCCCCAAGAATCCACAGATGGACGTCTGCTGATGAGCCATTTACCATCTGAAGAGAGAATTGTTCCTGTACTTCCTTTTCGCAAGAACTAAATACCAGGAAGCAAATCAAACCCAGGCATGACAACACGGGGATGAAACTCCATTTTTTCATAGTGGTAGGTTTTACTAATGACAAGTTATAGTAAAAGGTTTTGCATTTAAAATGCGTTTAGGATCACAATGATTAAAATATTGCAGTTGCAAAGAAAATCGCCAAGTAGTTTACAATCCGCGAAGAGTAGTAATGCTATGTCGAAATTAGAAGAAGGGCTAAAAATGACATTTGTCATAGTTATGGAGTGGTAGCATACCTATATTTATACACGAAACCGGGTTTTATACCTGTATGTGAATCACCCACCCCCGTTAACTTCTATTCACACCCGGCTTTCAATATCCTGGTTCACTTACAGAGATATTACACGGAGTCCTCCCTGCAAGCCGTCAGTAATGATAACACTACATGGAGTAGTTAATTGATTCATCACCCTGATAAAACCTGCTCTATGAAGAAGAAGATCACTATTGCATGCTTCATGATCCTTTTGTTTGCGTGTAGTGCTCCCAAACCTATTGTTGTTCAGAATACCGCACCAAGAATTATCGAAAAAGAAAGGGTAATTACTAAGCCATTCGATGTCGTCTGGCAGTCGGCTATTGTATGGTTTGCAACGCATAATACACCGATTAAGAACCTTGACAAAAGTTCCGGGCTTATTTCAACTGAGTACAGTGTGCCAATGGGCGAGGCGAGACAATACATGAGTTGTCAAACCTCTACCTCTTATTATAATGGAAAGATAGAGTACACAAATTACACAGGCAATTTTAACGTCATCCTAAAAAAACTTAGCGATAACACCACCAAGGTCAATGTTAACGTGTTTTTTGGGTGTATTGAAAACAGGTACAAGGAAGTGATAAGGCTACTTGGTGCAAATGAGACTGTGCTAGAGTCCAGCACCAGGATTAATTGCAGCTCGAATGGATCACTGGAACGCCAGATACTAAACTCGCTGGAAGCTTCATCGGAATAAACATTCAAATGGAGATGTAGGCTGATGTTAAAGTAAGCATATGAACGCTATAATTCAACAGGTCAGTGCATTCTCACGTATCGTACTATTGACGGCAATAGTGCTGGCCGGAGAAATAAATAGCTATTCCCAGGCAGGCTTTCCTTTGGTTTACGGCGACCAGGTAATTTATTATCCAAAGTTGCATGGCAGGTTGTTAAATATGGATGTCGTAAAGAGAAATCTGGACGAGGCTTTAAAGAAAGTTGGAAGTGTATACGATATCCAATCGAAACAGGTAATAGCAGCAAAGGACGTTAAGAACATATTCATACTTGAAGACAGAATTCAAATAGAAATGCGCAAAGGAAAACGGAAGTATGAATGGATGTATGCCTCAATGGATGACAGCACAATGTTCTTCTTTGGTAAACTAAACGCAGGGAATTATGTATTAATTCCATCTGTAGCCAATTTTGCTTTTCCGGAGCTTTATTACGCCCAACAATTTGCAGACGCAATCTATGCCCTCCAATATCCAGCAATCGACCGGCTTAGGGATTCCGTCCTTCATGCTTTCTATGAAAAAGCACCGGCTTCCCAGGAAATCGTATCAGTCTTCGAGCTAAAACCGGAGTTAGAAGAGCTGTTGATAAAAGCAGATTCAGCAGTGCAACGGAACGATTATTCGGGGGCCATCCATAATTATCTCAAGGCAAGGGAAATAGTTGGATTCGGTTACCCGGATATCTATTCAAACCTTGCTTTGCTTTATGCGCAAATGAACTTTTTTGACTATGCCATTCTTTACATGAAAATGTATTTGAGGCTTGAGCCTGGTGATAGCCGAAAACGAGCTGCCAGAGACAAGATTTATGAATGGGAGGGGCTAATTAACTATTAGACAGGGAGGCGTCATGAGTAAATATTTATTGAGTGTGTTGGTTTTGCTTGTTGGTGCTAATTTGAATGCTCAGCAGGATAAGAATACTAGTGAGCAAAGCGTTGTTCTTCAAGACTCATTATTGAAAATAAGCTTACATCAGTCCCGGCAGAACATGCTGCAGCTAATTGAGCAACAGAAAGGTAGAATACAAATTAATGAACCTGCCTATAGTTCTGCAATTAATCATGGATTTCTCGAAAGCATTTATTTTAACGACACCGGTTTTGTATTCATATGCAAGGACAATAGGAAATTCATGGTTGAGTTTGAGGAAATGATTGACTTTAAATATAAAGTCTACGAAGTAAGCAATGTGTCAAGCGGAGTACAAGAATACAAAATGCCCCTGGGACGCATTATTTTATCTGTCGCTTTCGACAAACATCCTTTACAAATATTGAGGTCGAAGTTTATAGATATGCAATCGATCGCAAATGAGCTGCATTTTAAATTCCCGGCTTTTCAAGCCCATGCTGCAACAAGCAGTGGGATAATGCATGACGAAGCAACGTTGCCTGAAGAAGTCCGAAAACAAATCGTATTGGCTGAAACATTCACCCGCCTCTATGAATATGATAAGGCAATCCTTGCGAATTATAGAATCATTGCATTAAGCGACACTGTTTATCCTGATGCTTATTTCAATGTTGCAATACTATTGGCTGAAACTGGGCGGTTAAGATCTGCGATATGTAACATGCAAAAATATTTGCTCCTCAAACCGGGGGGAAAGGATGAAAAGTACTGCAGAGAAAAGATGGAAGAATGGACGATTATTTTGAACAATTAAATCCTGAGAATGAAAACGATAGCTATGATCGTGCTGCTTGTCGCTAGCTTCTCACCAGATCGAAGCATTTGTCAGTCGGCAATCGGCCAACTCGAGAACATAACGGGTCAGAAGATAAACCGCTATAACACTTCAGGTTCTTCGGGAGCAAGTATGGATGCTATGGTTTCCGGTATGGTTACCCAAAGTCTTCTCCAGGCACTTTTTAGTGGAAATAGTCGAAGCAGTGTACCAAAAGTACAAGTAAAGACGGCTACTCAAACGTTGATGGTTAGTATAGCGGGAGAAGTTGCAGGGGTAGAACAGCAACTAAGAATTGATAAGTATAACCGGCTCATGAAAACATATAAGTTTAGGAATAACGCTGTGGCTGTGAAGTATATATCCCTTTCGGAAAAGCAGGAACAGTTTCGACGTGAAAAGGAGGCAGCCTGTAGAGCCGCGCAGAAGGAAATAGAAAGACTGAACATTATGAAGGTTCGATTCCAGGAGCAACTGGTTGGCATGCGGAAGCTTGCTGAAGATATCGAGATGTACAAACGGGAGTTTAACCATCTTGGAGATTCCGCTATGAAAGGATTTGTGGACAATATTCTTGATGTGTTGCCGGTAGACATTATGGAAAATAATGCGAAATCGGTTTTACAAGCCGCTACTCTTGCCAAAGACAAAGCAGAAGGGGCAAGGTTGCTTTCCGAAGCAACACGCTTGGGCGCTGAACTATCCAAAACAAAACAGTTAAATGCAGCTACCAACTTACTTCTGCAAAACGCCGGCAAAAAGAATATTGAAGACAAGGATATAAGCCAGGTGATTTTGTGCAATGAAAACTTTATGAATACCGGAGTATTGGTGGAAGAACTTGCGCCGCTTGCTGGAGACAAATACAATGAAATAGTTAAGTTGTTCGGGAAGACCTTGCAGTTCTCCGGTGGTGCTCTCAAAATACATGACGATTTGGTTGCCGGGGAAAACAGTTTTACATGGGAAAAAGCCGGAATGACCGTACAAAACATTATTAGTATTGCTGGGCAGTTTAGTCCTCTTGTTAGAATTACAAATGCTGGAGAACAGTTATTGGAAAAGACTGCTTTCACCGCTATTGCAGAGTATGCAGGCCACCAGGTGAGCACATCAATATCGCAAAATGAAAAGGCCCGTCAGTATTTGAATGATAAAATACAGGAGATAGATAATAGAATAAGAGTACAGGAACAAATAGTTAATGACTATAAGAAAATACAACCTGCGGGTTGCCATTAATTAAACATTTAAAACTAACTACCATGGAAAATGAATGGGATAAGTATCAAGAGCAATTTTTCTTATAAACATCACCTTAAAAAATTGGTATGAAAAAAATATACACATTCTTGGGAGGGTCGCTTTTTGTAACAGCCACATTTGCGCAGGTAACCCAGCTTACCTCTAATATGGCAATACAAGGCGGCATATCAGATAATAACAGAGTTTTTTTTGCAAGCGGAACCGGGGCAGCAGGCAGTACTGACGGCACCGTAGGAGGCACTATTGCGCTTGGGCAATTTGTCTCGAATCCTAAAGCTGCTTTCTTCAATGGCAGCTTATTCTTTAATGGATGGTCGCCGGCAAATGGAATTGAGCTTTGGAAAAGCGACGGCACGATAGCGGGCACTATGATGGTGAAAGATATTAACGTTGGAGTAAGCAGCTCAGACCCTGGCAGTAATACAAGCGACAATGGAAATATGCAGGTTGTAGGGAATACCCTTTTTTTTACAGCTACTACTGCTGCTGAAGGGCATGAACTCTGGAAGTCGGATGGTACAACAGGCGGAACTGTATTGGTTAAAGATCTCGTTGCAGGTCCGGGAAGTCCATCTATTAGGTTCACCAGGCCAAATGGAAACAACTGGTTAGGCAATAGTTTGTTTTTTGTGGTTGATAACGGAGGAGGTAGTCTCGCATTGTGGAAGAGTGACGGCACCGATGGTGGCACAATGATGTTGAAGAACTTTACCGCAGCAGGCTCTGCCTTCGGATATGAGTTTGTGGCAATTGGCTCGAGCCTTTTCTTTCAGGCAAATGATGGAACAAATGGAGCGGAGCTGTGGAAAACAGATGGAACTGTGGCAGGAACAACTATGTTGAAAGATATGAACCCGGGAGCTGGTCATTCATTCAATGTTGACAACCATTTCGATTACCAGGTTATGGGAGGCAAGCTATATTTCACCACAACTTCAGCTAACGGTAATCTTTGGGTAAGTGATGGAACCTCTGCCGGAACCCAGCTTGTTTTCAATTTCAATAATGCTCACCTCCGGCATTCCGTTATTTTGAACAACAAGATTTATTTTGCTGCTGAGCCTTCAAGTGGAAGCAATGCTGGTACTGAACTCTGGGAGTCTGACGGCACAAGCGCCGGAACCATGATGCTGAAAGACATAAACCCCGGCGCCAACCATTCAGATCCGGGTATATTACTACCGCCAAAGCCCGCCACAACTTCAGACGCTTATGATCAGTTTATTTTACCCGGCAATAAGTTTATATTTTTTGCTGACGATGGCGTGCATGGAAGGGAATTGTGGGTAAGTGATGGCACCACGGCAGGTACTGGTTTGCTAAAAGATGTAAATCCGGGTGTAGGATCTTCCTACATCGGTGTTGATAGTACTTATTCCGGTATATTCTTTACAGGTACAGCGGCTTATCTGGACCTTAATGATGGTACAAATGGATATGAGCTGTGGAAGTCTGATGGAACAGTTGCAGGCACCACAATGGTGGCAGATATCAATCCGGGTAGTGCAGGGTCCAATCCCAACTTCCTGGGCATGGTTAATAGGAGTATCCTGATATTCCAGGCACGATCAACTGCAGGAACGCTTGAATTGTTCCGGTTAAACGGATTGGTTACAGCTTTCCCGGTTAAGCTCACTGAGTTTACAGCGGCAAAGCTTGATGGAAAAGTCTTGCTGCAATGGGTTACTGCCGACGAGACTAATACCAGTCACTTCAATATTCAGCGGAGTGCTAACGCATGGGATTTCGAAACGATAGGTAAGATAGATGCAATCGGAGGCATTGGGGTACCGGAGTCTTACTATTTCGCAGATGAACTGTACAATAGAAATTTAAAAAGGTTCTTCTACCGCCTGGAAATTGTAGATAAGGACGGAAGTAAAACTTACAGTGAGGTGCGTGCTGTAGAACAGGACAATCAAAAAAGCTCCTTTGTAATACTTCCTAACCCTGTTCACGACGATGCTACTATTCAATTGGTTAACATTAGCGGGGATATCGAGCTGAAAGTGGTTAATATGGCTGGCCAGGTACTGGTTAAGTATAGCAGGAATATTCAGCCCGGAAACCTACTAAGCATTGCAACCGGCGCACTTACGTCGGGAGTTTATATCATCAGCATTGAGTATAATGGAGTTGTACTAAGCAGGCAAATGATAAAGCAATAGTTGCTAAAGCAAAAAGACCTGTACTAATAATACAGGTCTTTTTTTGTTTGTGTGTTCAACTATTTAAAATGCTATTCTTCCCATACCTTAAGCCCTTCGCTGCAGTTTGCGCAAATATCAATATTCTTCCTGCTTGTCATTAGTTCTCTTCTAAACTGCTTGTAATTATCATTATTCCATACCTCTTTAAAACTCTGCATCTTGAGGTTGCCCAACTGGTGGGTTGCGTCCTTATCAAAGCAGCAGGGTACAACTAATCCGTCCCAGGTTATAACATTAGCATGCCAGAGCTTCCAGCAATGATTACTTAGCCCGCTTGCGATCTTCATCTTACCGTCTTTTCCCTTTTTGTAGCGGCTGTATTTTTCAATGGAAGGAATAAGTTGGTGCGGATCATTCTCATAATCGTAAACCTGCGCGGTTTTAAATCGAACCTGGTCTACTCCTACGTCTGCTGCCAGCTTTTTTACTTCTTCTATTTGGTGCTCATTTGGTTTTACGACAAGGAATTGGAAGAAAACGAAAGGTGTTTTGCTGTTTAGCTCCTTCTTCCATTTCACTATGTTTCTGGCTCCCTCTATTACTTTCTCAAGCTTGCCGCCAACGCGATAGCTCTGGTAAACATCCTGCGTTGTGCCGTCTATTGATATAATTAGCCTGTCAAGGCCACTTTCAACGGTTTTCTTTGCAGCTTCGTCTGTAAGGTAGTGTGCATTGGTAGAAGTGGCCGTATAAATGCCTTTACTGCTTGCATACTTTACCATATCGAGGAAGTTCTTATTCAGGTAGGGTTCTCCCTGGAAATAGAATATCAGGTACAGTAGTTCTTTATGTATCTCGTCGATGGTGCGCTTGAAGAAGCTTTCTTCCAACATGCCGGTCGGCCTTGTAAATGCCCTCATGCCACTGGGGCATTCCGGGCAGCGAAGATTACACGAGGTAGTAGGCTCAAACGAAACAGAAACGGGGTAACCCCATTGAACGGGCTTTTTCATCCATTTTGAAACTGTGTAACTGCTATACACTTTCACCGCATTTACAATGCGCTTTGGTGTAAGCTTGCTCAGCAGGTTAACACTATCATTCCAATTGAAATAAGCCATGGTGCAAAATAGCCCTTAACCCTAACATTTTGGAGCAGTAACTGCTGTTTTACTTAAAAATGGCAAAAGCCATGTTTATATTAAATTGCATCTATATGAAAGCGGCGTTTTACATGGCAATGTTACTGGCATACTATCCTGTTGCCGCGCAAATCCTGCATCCATCACAATCTGAAGGTGCCCATTACAAGAAAATAAAGAATGTTTCCAAGACAGGAACCTATGCGTCTGATAATTTCACAGTCCACTTTTACCGCTGCGATTGGACTGTTTCACCAACGGTGAGGCATATCTCAGGTAACGTTACCGCCCATATTATTGCTACAAAGCCAGCTTCCACTATTATTTTCGATCTAAGAAGCGAACTTAAAGTGGATAGCATTAAGAAGGGAGCTACTCACCTTGCTTTCAATCATTCTCCCTACCATCAGCTAATTATAACGCTTCCTACTCCTCTTTCTGCGGGAGCTATGGATTCGCTTACTATTTATTATGAGGGCGTACCGCCTAATGTAGGGTTTGGTAGCTTTATCAAGGAAGAACATGCGGGTGTACCGGTAATCTGGACGTTAAGCGAACCGTACGGTGCCCGTTCCTGGTGGCCTTGCCGGGATGGACTCGATGACAAGGCCGATAGCATAGATATAACGATTACTACCCAAATACCTTTTGTTGTAAGTTCTAACGGTAAACTTGTACTTGAGGAAGAATTCAATGCCACACGGCGGTACCATTTCCAGCATCGTTACCCTATTGCCTCCTACCTTGTTGCATTTGCTGTAACAAACTACCAGATGTTGTCGTCAACAGTAAATATCAATGGGAGCCAAATGCCATTTGTCAATTATGTGTACCCTGAAAACTTAGCAGAGTGGCAAACATCAGCAGGACAGGTGCTGCAGAGCATGGAGCAATGTAACCAGTGGTTTGGTCCCTACCCGTTTTACAAGGAAAAGTATGCGCAAACTCAGTTTTCCTGGGGAGGAGGAATGGAGCACCAAACCAATTCGTTTATAACAGGTACTGATAGGTATCTCATGGCGCACGAACTTGTTCACCAGTGGTTTGGTGACAAAATTACCTGTGCCACCTGGCAGGAGTTGTGGCTGAATGAAGGTTTTGCCGTTTATTTTGGTGACCTTGTATTTAAAAATATTGACCCTACTTATTACCGATCTTTATTAGCAACCCAACATGCTAATGTAGTGTCAGTGCCGGGAGGATCTGTTTGGGTAGACGATACCACCAACCTTAACCGGTTGTTTAGTGGCCGTTTAACCTACGATAAAGGAGGCTATCTCCTGCGAATGTTGAACCTTACAATGGGCGATTCAGCTTTCCTGCTTGCTATCAAAAACTACGTTAATGATCCGAAACTGGCATATGGTTTTGCCACCACAAAGCAGTTGCAGCAACACCTGGAGGCTGTGCATGGAAAACCTTTGCAGTACTTTTTCGACCAATGGTTTTACGGGCAGGGGCATCCTTCATTCCAAATTAACTGGCGCCAGGACTACTCTCAGGAGGTAACGCTTCAAATAAACCAAACTACATCGCATAGCTCGGTTCCTTTTTTCAAAATGCCGGTACCTGTGACTTTGAAAAAGGATGGGAAAGTGGCAAAGTATGTTGTATTTGTCGATAGCCAGGACCAGGAAGTTAAGCTGAACCCTGGATTCTTTGCTGATTCCTTGTTGGTGGACGAAGAACTGGAAATACTTAGCAGTAATAATGTTATTAAGAACCAACCGATTGTTCCACCTGCTACAACCAGGATATTTCCTAATCCCGTGGGCAGTGTGCTTTACATACATTTTGATGCAGCTACAACCGGCCATTTGGTTCTAAGGCTCACTAATACCCTCGGGCAACAGGTCATGAAAAAGGACCTTCACCTTAACACAGGGGGACAACTTATAGAACTACCACTGCAATATCTTGCAAGAGGCATTTACCATCTCACTTTATTTGATGCTAACGGTAATGCGGTGTTGAAAGAAAAGATAATGAGGTAAGAAGAAGGTGAATGACCTAATCTTTAATCGTAACAATTCTCTTCCGCGATGATTCCCTGTGTAAGATTTCGCCCGGTAATACAAAGGTTTCATAGTCCTTGATAGGTCGCTTGCTTTCTACAATCTTTAATAAAGATTCGGCTGCCAGCTTACCCATTTCAAAGGCAGGTTGATGCACAACGGATAGGGAAGGGGATAACAAATCAGTCAGGTCCAGGTTACTGAAGCCCAGCAACCCTAGTTCGTCTGGTATGGACACTTTGTGCTTCCTGCAATACCGCAATATGTTGGTGGTGAGCTTATCTGATGAAGCAAAAACTGCATCTATGCCCGGCTTCAGCCTTAATGCAGCATTCATAGCGTCTTCCACTTCCTGGTAAACAAGACCGCCGTGACGCGCATAAAACATAAGGCGGTCTTCGAATGGTAGCTTGTTGTCTTCAAGCGCTTTGCGGTATCCTGCTACCCGCTCCTGGGTAATGGATAAGTACTCCGCATTCGCCAGGTGTGCTATTCGTTTATAGCCGTTCCTGATTAATTGGGTTGTAGCATTGTAAGCTGTCTTGAAATTATCAAAGCAGATTTTAAAAGTATCGAGCTCGTTGATAATCCTGTCGAAGCACACGAAGGGCAGGCCTTTTGAGTGAAGGTCTTCGATGAGGGAAACGTCTTTAGTTTCGGAAGAAATAGAAATCAGGATACCATCCACACTCCTGGATGCGAGGTAGTTGATGGCCGACATTTCTTTATCAAACGACTCTTTACTCTGTGCGATGATTACATTATAGCCACGGTCGTGAGCTACCGACTCTATTCCATCGATGGCCTGGCTAAAAAAAGAGTTAGCTATTTCGCTTATAATGACACCAATAGAACGACTTCTCTTTTCTTTTAAACTTAACGCAATGGGATTGGGCCTGTAATTAATCTGTTTTGCATAGGCAAGTACCCGGTCTTTTGTTTCAGGGCTTATCTCATAACTATCCCTCAGCGCCCGGCTAACCGTGGAGGTGGAAAGTCCTAATGCCTTGGCAATGTCTTTTATAGTTACAGCTTCAAACTTCATTGGGTGTGAAAAGTTAAGCCCGAATATACATACACTCGGGCTTAACTAAAACTTCAATATATAGAAAGGTTACTTGATGCTGTTGAGGTACACTTCAACATTCGTATAGCCTGTACTTAGGTTGTATTTGGGGCCGTCGGAAGGATCGTTTGGTTTAAGTTTCCGTGCTACCTCCCAGGCGTCGGGCATGCCATCCTGGTCTGTATCGGCAGGAGCATTGGTGCTGGAATACGTGGGCCATGCACCAAAAATAGTTTGCGTATCAATAATGCCTTTTGCTGCGCCAAAGGTTCCACCGTATGTCTCCACACCTGTTCTTGCTTCATTTACTATTCTTGCGTCTATAGGATCGCGTTTTGGAAGCGTAGCTCCTGCACTGTCTAGTACTTTCGTAAAAGCTTCATCGGCAGTGTGCGTGGTTATAGTACCAAATGGAAAAGGATTGCTTTGTTTAGCAGCCTGCATTTGAGCGGGTGTTGCGTTGCTGGGTTGTACCCCAAGCCAGTTGTCGGCCGTGATGGCTGCGTTGCCTTCCAACTTATTTCCGCTTACGTAGAATTTACCACCCCACACTGTATCAGGACGAACACCGGCATCGTAAAAGTAACCGGTGTAGTGCAGCAAGCGTGTTTTTGCGCTACTGCTTGTAGTGGAAGGACCTAGCTTGTAATAGTTGTTTACCATATTAATCTTAGCGCCTTCGCCACCGTAGATGTTATTTCCGTTGCCCCAGTTGTAGATAACATTATTCCTGAAGTCAACCACTTCAAGCTCGGGCTGATTGCTGAAACGGCTGCCGTTGAAGCGGGGGTTACGATTACTGTTGTCGGAGATTAAGTTATGGTGGAAGCTGGCGTTCTGTCCGCCCCAGATGCCGCCATACCCGTGTTGCCCTTTATTGTGAATGGAGTTATAGAGGCTTTCGCTGATAATGCACCATTGCATGGTGAAGTTCTTATTGTCGTAAAAAGATGCGGTTTCATCTACAGCCCAACTCATTGAGCAATGGTCGATGATGATATTCTGCCTGTTTCGCCCATTGAATGCATCATTTTCTACCTGCGCTTCATCTCCCAGCCGGAACCTGAGGTGGCGGATGATGATATTGTCTGCATTGATTGTTACAGTATGGTTAGTAATAACGATTCCATCTCCGGGCGCTGTTTGCCCTGCAATGGTAAGGTTAGGCTGGTTAATCGTCAGCGTGCTGTTGAGAACGATTCTACCGGATACACGAAAGACGACTATTCTTGGGCCGGCAGTGGCAATAGCTGCTCTTAAACTGCCAGGGCCGTTATCGTTAAGGTTGGTTACTTCTATCACTTTACCGCCCCTTCCACCAGTGGCATTACGGCCAAAACCTTCGGCGCCGGGGAAAGCGAAGCCTTCCTCCTGGATGGGATTGAAAGTGGTAGTGTCCACAGGGTTTGGATTGTTAGAGGGCGACCCCGTATTCTTCTTGCAACTATACAACCCGGTAGTGATACCAACTATGATGATAAATATGAATACACTTTTCATTCGCACAGATATTGTGCTACCAAAATTAACTTTAGCCTGCCGAGCTTGCTGTTAAGCCACCGGTAAATTACGCAATCGTGGGTCAGTGCTTCTCTTTACCTTCGTAGCCTAATATTTCATTTGAATCTTAATCTTTTATCAATGAAACATCTTCCTATAAACCCCCAACTGTTTACAGCTAATCGCAAACGTTTTGTAGAACAAATGAAACCCAATAGCATTGCTATCTTCAATAGCAATGATGAGGTGCCTACCAATGGCGACCAGCTTTATCGTTTCTGGCAAAATAGCGACCTCTATTGGCTCACGGGAATTGAGCAGGAAGATACGATGATGATATTTTATCCTGACAACCCGGACACGAAACATCGTGAAGTGTTAGTGTTGGTAAGGCCACAGGAAATGAAAGAAAAATGGGATGGAAAGCGCCTCAGGGCATCTGAAGCAAAGGCTATTTCCGGGGTTGAAAACATAGTTTGGCTTGATAGTCTTGATGCTTTGTTGCAAACATGGATTCACACTGCAGAAAACATCTACCTGAATAGTAATGAAAACGACAGGAAAGGTACCTGGCTGGAGACAAGGGATTACCGCTTCATTCGTACAATGAAGGAGCGCTATCCACTGCACAACTTCCTGCGGTCGGCGGCTATTATTAAGCAGGTGCGCGCAATTAAGACGCCATACGAAATTGAAGTAACACAGCAGGCTATTGACATTACAGAAAAGGCTTTCAGGAGAGTGTTGCAGTTTATACGCCCCGGGGTAATGGAGTACGAAGTGGAAGCTGAAATTATACACGAGTTTCTGCGCAACCGCGCTACCCGCGAAGCTTATGGAAGCATCATAGCAAGTGGCGACAGGGCCAGGACGTTACATTATGTGAGCAATAATGCAGAATGTAAAGATGGCGAACTGGTATTGATGGACTTTGGCGCACACTATGGTGGTTATTCGGCCGACCTCACACGCACCGTTCCTGTGAATGGAAAGTTTTCGAAGCGGCAGAAGGAAGTGTATGACGCTTGTCTTCATTTGCATAAATATGCGGTGAGCATTCTTAAGCCGGGCATTTCAATTATAGACTATACTGAAAAAGTTGGCGATGAGGCTACAGTAGTGTTCCAAAAAATTGGATTGCTTACTGAGGCGGATGTTAAGAACGAAGACAAGGACAACAGGGCTTACAGGAAATACTTGTATCATGGCATCTCTCACCACCTTGGTATTGATGTGCATGACCTTGGCACGAGGATCGAGCCCGTAAAAGAAGGAATGTTGTTTACCATTGAACCCGGAATTTATATTGAAGAAGAGCAAATAGGCATAAGGATAGAAAACAACTTCTGGATTACGAAGGATGGAAGCATTGATTTGATGAAGAACATTCCGATAACCACTGAGGAAATAGAGCAACTGATGAAGAAATTATAATATGTACCATTTTGAAGCCGTCCCTGTTTGAAGCCGGGACGGCTTTTTATTGCAAATACAGTGAAGGTGCCGGTTTTTTAGCCCGTATTTTCTTATCTTCATAGCAAACCAAGTTGCTATGCCTAATGTATCCCGCGTAATTGAACGAAAGAATCGAACGTTAATAACTGTTGCTTCCGATTTCAAAGTGATAGATGCACTAAAAGTAATGGCCGAGAACAATATCGGATCCGTAATTGTGCAGGATAAGGAAGGAATGTACATGGGGATTCTTACTGAGCGTGATTATAGCAGGAAAGTAGTGTTGCAGGGCAAAAGCTCGACCGACACCCCGGTTACCGAAATTATGAGTACGAATATGCAACGCGTATCGCCTGCTGATTCGCTGGAGCATTGCATGCAATTAATGACACGCGACAATGTGCGTTACCTTCCGGTTTTTAAGGAGAACGAGCTTGTGGGCGTGATATCGATGAGTGATGTGGTTAAAGAAACAATACTGATGCAAGAGGAAACGATAAAGCATTTAGAGACGTATATAACCAGGCAGTAGGGTAGGGGAGAAGGTTAGGCCTAAGGGGTGCAACGAACCAGGTAAGGTGTTTCATGGTAAATCGTTCGCGGCGATAGCAATTTGAATAGCACAGTTAAATGTATTGAGGTGGCTTCCAGTGGTGGCCACCTTTTTTACTGGAATAAGGTAGAAATGAAATAATGGATGGATGATGGAAAAATGATAAAAGTCATAGAAAAATGCCAGTAGATTTCACAGTTTTATGAGGGTTTTAGCGCCTCTATGAGAGGAGAAATGCAAAGTTGGGATGGAATACCTACGGAATATCTACGGAATATCTCCCTAAAACCCCCGGTTTATGGTGCTTTAGGGATAAGGGCGGTGGTATTGAAAGATGCTTGAGGAATGAGCTAAGGAGTAGCTAAAGAGTAGCTAAAGGTTAAGTAGGAATAGGAGAAAGGCCGCTGAATGGGCTTGTGGGAAATAAAGCAGGGTGCAACGTAATGAAGCTTGATAGGAGTTGAGTATTCAATAAAACTCAGTTATATGGCAAAGCAGCATGGACTTCATCCCCTGACGGGCACAGTTGGCGGCATGAACTATTACTATGATAAAAACCTGGGTTACCTGGTAAGGAGTAAGCCCGGACCCACTAAGAACCAGGTAAAGCGCTCTCCTGCTTTTGCCCGGGTGCGACACAACTACAAAGAATTTGGAGCTGCAAGTAGTTTCGCGCGGCAGCTATATGATGGATTCAGGCCGTTTTTCACCTGGTGCAAGGACAAGAAGTGCTGGCCTGGCCTGCTTGAAGAGGTACGCAGCATGTTGTTGATGGATACGGAACATGTTGCGGGAGAGAGGCAGATGACGACCTACGCATTACAGGGTTTTGACCATTTTGAGTTGGACTGTGAGAGCCTGAGCAAGAAATATTTTGATCAGGATGTGATGATTGATGCGAGGGATGGCGTTTTGGAAGCACAAGTTACTGTAAACCTGCCGCAGCGAAGATGGGGAGGGATTGAAAGGTTTGAGGTGTATAGTATCGTTGCAAGTATTGATCAAAACCAGTTGAAGGCTCGTCGCAACATGAAATACACTTCTGGAATTCCTTATGCAAAAGGGACCTATGTGTTTCCGTTCACGCATCAATACGTTGAGAAGAGTTGGGTTTTTCATGGGGTCTGTCTTGTTTTTTACGAAAGGTGTGCACGTACGGGTAATTTGATAATTACAAAGAGGGAACATAGAAATACGGGGTATATAAGGTTTGTGGGGTAGGTTGAATAGTTAATAGTACATAGATTTTAGTACATAGACAGGAAGGGGTGGTTTACAAAAGATAAAGAGGCAGATTGGACAGTAATTTTTCAAGTTGATAATTTATTTGCAACCTGCTGACATACCCTTGTCACTAGCAGGTTACATCTTTGCCTTAACAAACAACAACTACTATGGAACAAACAATGAAACAGGTAAAAGAAGTAATTACGGCAGAGGAGCTTTTGAAGCACTGGCAGGGGCACAGGTTGCTTACAAGGCGGGTAATTGAAGCTTTCCCGGAGGATGCGTTCTTTAATTTCACTATCGGAGGTATGCGCAGTTTTGCGGAGATGAGTATGGAGCTATTGGGCATTGCTTTGCCGGGCCTGAAGGAGATAGTGTTTGGCAATACCAATCCGCTAAATGAGAAGTTTGAGCATGGTAATAAGAAAGCGACAATCCTGCAGCGATGGGATGCTTCTACGGAGCAGATAAATGAGCTGTTTCCTAAAATACCTATGGAGCGATTCCATGAGCGTATTAACCTTTTCGGCCAGTATGAAAATACAATCTGGGCCTCTATTTTTTACTTCATTGATAACGAAATTCACCACCGGGGACAGGGCTACGTTTACCTGCGTGCGCTGGGTGTTGAGCCACCTCCGTTCTGGGACAGACCCTAGCTGAATGAAACAGGGATGTCATGGTTTTGATTGTTCTTGGCATAGGATCCACGGCTTCCCTGCTTTAGGATTAACGGGATTAACTATTCGATACTAATAGTTTCTTCTTTCGTGCAGGAGAGGTTCTGCAATGTTTTTTGTGCAAGCTCCTTTACCAACTGCTTAAAGGAAGGCGGCGATAGTACGCTTGCTGCGTCACCAAACATAAGATACCAGCGTGCTAAGCCCTTCATGCTTTTATCCGTTCTGAATACCAGCTCAGTTTCTTCAGCTTTATCCAGTTGCTCCGTTAATCCATAGTAATTAGCGGTAGCGTCCAGGTAGGGTAGCACCTCCTTCTTAACGGTTATCCTCACCTCTGCAGCATCACAATTCCCTTGCTGACTCCTGTAATAGTCGAGCGTATTATGTTGCTTTGCAAAAGGAATAGATGTAGGCTTTATATAGCAAATCCTGTCTGTTCTAAACTGCCTGTACTCGTTGCGAAGGGTGCACCATGCAAACAGGTACCACCGGTCGTATTCGTGGTAAAGGCCTACGGGTTCTATATGGCGCTCGGTTATTTGCTCGGAACTTTGGCTGCGATAGCCTAACAAGGACTGGGTTTGGCTGGCGAGGCTGTTCATTAGGATCTCCATTGCATTCGGAATCTCTTTGTTGAACAACTGCCTTGCATTATTTACCCAAACCTGCTGATCAAGCATTGCCACCCATTCCTTTTCCTGTCCTTTCAATACACTCCTGATCTTTGCCATGGCAGTTTGAAAGTGTTTTCCGAGGCTGGCATCAGTAAACTGCTGTACAAGTTTCTCGGCGGTAACAAAGCTCGATGCTTCTTCGCGGGTGAACATCACAGGCGGAAGGCGGTAGCCTTCCATGATGGAATATCCTGTTCCCGCCTCACCAATGATGGGGACTCCGGCTGCTTCCAACGACTTAATGTCACGATAGATGGTTCTGATCTTATATTAAAACGCTGAGCAAGTTGTTGTGCCTTCACCACTTTACGCCCTTGCAGCAATACCAATATGGCCAATGTTCTGTCGAAACGATTGAGTTCCTCTTCCTGCATGGATCACCTATAGGAGAGCAAGATAAGAAAAAGCAGGTAGTGGGAAGGGAGGTGCCAAGCCTGTGAGGCAATAAAAAAGCCCAGCAGATGCTGAGCTTTAATTCGTAGCCCGTACGGGAATCGAACCCGTCTTTCCTCCGTGAAAGGGAGATGTCCTAGCCGATAGACGAACGGGCCCTTTCTTGTTTTACTCCACCTCGTTTCCGAATTGGGAGCGCAAAAATAGGAGGCTGCAACTATTCATCCAAATTTTTGTTTCTATGTGATGTATTAGAACATTTCTACTTATAAAACTGTACCGTTGACACTTGTTTTTAAGTCGTTCACGAACACGTTAGCGCAAAAATTAACCAAACGTGTACGAGCCATTCTCCTACTTTTGCATCGCGTTTTAAAATAATAATTTAATAAATAAATCACTGCAATGAGTACGATTAAAGTTGCCATTAATGGATTTGGTCGTATCGGGCGATTAGTTTACCGCCAGATACACGACATGGAAGGTATAGATGTAGTAGCTATCAACGATTTAACTAGTCCCAAGGTATTAGCTCACCTATTAAAGTACGACTCTGCACAGGGTAGGTTTAACCAGGAAGTAAAAGCTACAGAGAACGCAATAGTTGTAGGTGGAAACGAAGTGATGGTGTATGCCCAGAAAAACCCGGCAGAAATTCCATGGGGAAAACATGGGGTTGATGTGGTACTGGAGTGTACAGGTTTCTTTACTGATAAAGCAAAAGCTGAAGCGCATATTCAGGCCGGCGCAAAAAAGGTTGTGATATCTGCTCCTGCTACAGGCGACTTGAAAACGGTTGTTTTCAATGTGAACCACGAAATACTTGATGGATCAGAAACAGTAATCAGTTGCGCATCTTGTACAACCAACTGTTTGGCTCCTATGGCTAAGGTGTTGGAAGATAAGTACGGAATTAAGATGGGATTGATGACCACCATCCACGCTTATACGAACGATCAGAATACTTTGGATGCTCCGCATGCCAAAGGCGATCTGAGAAGGGCGAGAGCTGCTGCGTCTAATATTGTTCCTAACAGCACAGGTGCGGCAAAGGCAATTGGCCTTGTTCTCCCATCACTGAAAGGAAAGCTTGATGGTTCTGCACAGCGTGTGCCTACTATCACCGGTTCGCTTACTGAACTTACTTCCATCCTCAATAAGAGTGTAACAGTAGAAGAAGTAAATGCAGCCATGAAGGCGGCAGCTAACGAAAGCTATGGTTACACTGAAGATGAAATAGTAAGCTCAGACATTATTGGTACTACATACGGTTCCCTCTTCGATGCTACCCAAACAAGGGTAATGACGATCGGCGATCAGCAAATGGTGAGAACGGTTAGCTGGTACGATAACGAGAACAGCTACGTTAGCCAGTTAGTGCGTACAGTAAGGCATTTTGCACAATTGATAAGCAAGTAAATATTGCTCACTATAACCTCCTAAACCTTCTTACGCATGCACGTGAGAAGGTTTTTTTATAACCTCTAAACAGTATAAAGATGAGTAAGTTTTCCAACTATAATTTCTCAGGCAAAAAAGCCCTGGTGAGGGTAGACTTCAACGTTCCCTTAGATAAGAAAACACAGGAAATAACAGACGATACCCGTATGACTGCGGCCATGCCCACCATTAAAAAGATATTGGACGATGGTGGCAGCGTTATCCTGATGAGTCACCTGGGACGCCCCAAAGAGGGCCCTGAAGAAAAGTATTCTCTAAAACACCTAGTTACCCATCTTGGCAAACTAACGGGCAAGGAAGTGAAGTTTGCCGATGACTGCATAGGCGAGCAGGCGCAAAAGCTGGCTGCAGCGTTGCAGCCGGGCGAAGTATTACTGCTGGAAAACCTGCGTTTTTATAAGCAGGAAGAAAAAGGTGACGAAGCTTTTGCAGAAAAGCTGGGCAAGTTGGGCGATGTGTATGTGAATGATGCTTTTGGTACAGCACACCGTGCGCACGCTTCAACCGCAATAATTGCTAAGTTCTTCCCTGCTGAAAACAAGATGTTTGGATTGCTGATGGAAGGAGAAGTAAAGAGTGCAGAAAAAGTAATGCACGCTTCTGAGAAGCCCTTTACTGCGATAATCGGTGGCGCAAAAGTGAGCGATAAGATACTCATCATCGAAAATCTTCTTGAGCGGGCTACCGATATCATTATCGGCGGTGGTATGGCTTATACTTTCATGAAAGCGCAAGGTGGCAAAATTGGTACGTCACTATGTGAAGAGGATAGGATTGAAACTGCAAGAGAACTATTAAAGAAAGCGGAAGCCAAAGGCGTTTGCATACATCTTCCTTCGGATTCGGTGATTGCAGAAAAATTCGATGCCAACGCTGAAGTGTCAGGCGCTCCTAGCAATAGCATTCCTGATGGTTGGATGGGCCTTGATATCGGAGAGATGGCGTGCGAGTATTTTTCTAAGGTAATCAAGAACTCGAAGACCATTCTTTGGAACGGTCCGATGGGTGTTTTCGAGTTCGCAAAGTTCCAGCATGGAACGAAAGCGATAGCCACAGCGGTTGCCGAAGCAACAGAAAATGGGGCGTTCTCGCTGGTTGGTGGTGGCGACAGTGTGTCCGCTGTCAACCAATTTGGCTTCAACGACAAAGTAAGTTATGTATCAACCGGTGGCGGTGCGATGTTAGAATATTTTGAAGGCAAGAAGTTACCGGGTATAGCTGCTATGAATTAAAATCAGGCAGGAAATCTAAAAACGAACCCTTGCGAGTTATCGTAAGGGTTTTTTTACATGCCTGTTAGAGTGGGTTGACTATCCGTAATATTTTTGGAAGCAGGAGCGGTACTGTAGGTTCAAAATTATTATATGGTGAGGTTTATTTATTTTCGATAAATAATATATTAGAAATGAGAACAGGTACAATTGCACTAATAGTGATCGTTTTACTAGTGTTGATTCTTGGCGGATGCGGCTGCGGAGGCTATAACAACATGGTACAGCTTGATGAAAACGTAAAGGGCAAATGGGGTAATGTCCAAAGCGAATATCAGCGCAGGAGCGACCTGATCCCTAACCTTGTAAACACGGTAAAGGGAGAAGCTAACTTCGAAAAGTCAACATTAGATGCCGTTGTAAGTGCCAGGGCAAGAGCTACACAGCTAACTGTAAACCCTGATGATCTTACTCCAGAAAAGCTACAGCAGTTCCAGGCAGCCCAGGGACAGCTTTCACAGGCGCTGGGAAGGTTATTAATGGTAACGGAAAACTATCCTAATCTCCGGGCAAACGATGCCTTCCGCGGCTTGCAAACCCAGTTGGAGGGAACGGAAAACCGGATCAAAGTGGCGCGTAACGATTTCAACCAGTCGGTGCAGGAATATAACAGCGTGGTACGGAAGTTTCCAAATAACCTGTATGCAGGGATATTTGGGTTTGGTCAAAAAGGTTATTTCGAAGCAGAGGCGGGTTCTGAGAGGGCTCCAGAAGTTAAATTTGAATAATGGGTATTTTTTCCTTTTTGAAGACCACTCCGGCAGAGTTTTTCTCTGAAGAGGAGAAGAGTATAATTCATGCGGCCGTTCAGGAAGCAGAACGGCAAACAAGCGGCGAAATCCGCGTGTTTGTTGAAAGCAAGTGCGAATATGTAAACGCATTGGATAGGGCAAAAGAACTCTTCTTCAAGCTACAAATGGAAAAGACCGCGCAGCGAAATGGAGTGCTTGTTTACATTGCCATGAAAGACCATCAACTTGCCATCTACGGCGACGAAGGCATTTACCAAAAAACGGGTCAGACTTTTTGGGATGCTGAGGTAAGTAAGATGATTGCTGAGTTCAATGCCAGTCATTTTGCCGGGGGCATAGCCGAAATTGTATCAGATATTGGCGAAGCGCTCAGGACTCATTTCCCGTTTGATGGAAAAACCGATAAAAACGAGTTGCCCGACGAAATGGTTTTTGGGCGTTAAACGGCAAGCCCTGTCCTGGAAGGGGCTTGGAACCCGTTGGGATAAAAGAAATTTCATCATTTTAAGATAGAGAGGCTAACAATGCTTAATATTGTTTCCTCTTATATACCTTAGATAAGGTATCACCTAGTAAAAACTCCTATATGGCATTTTCCGCAGCAAAGTCTCTTCAGAAAAAAAAGAGCCAGATTTTAGAATATTGGATGGAGCAGCAGTCCACTGATGAGGTGCTTCGTGAAGATCTTATCAGCAATGAGGATTTGCGAACGCAATCAGAAGAATTGCTGAATTCATTTGTTACTGACCTCCCCATGAAGAACCAGGAGAACCTGCAGGCCGAGGATTTCGAAGGGGTATTGGAACTGCTTGGGGGGCTTGCTATTACCCGTGCAAGGCAGGGTTTTTCGCCACGTGAAACGGGCCTCTACGTGTTCAGTCTGAAAGAGGCTATACTAAAAGCATTGCAGGATGAGGTGAAGAACGATCCCGAAACACTGTACAAAGAGAGTTTGAAGATAAGCAGGCTTTTTGACAGCTTTGCCACAAGCACTTTCGAGACTTTCATTAAGGGGAGAGAAGAGGTTATTTTAAGGCAGACGGATGAAATAGCTGAAATATCTACTCCTGTCATCCGGGTTTGGGATGGAATCCTGGCATTGCCGATAATTGGAACACTGGACAGCGCCCGTACCCAGGTCGTAATGGAGAACCTCCTCCAGGAAATAGTAGAAACGGGCAGCAGTATTGCCATCCTTGACATTTCAGGTGTACCGGCGGTGGACTCGCTGGTGGCGCAGCACCTTATAAAAACGGTTAGTGCCACAAGGCTTATGGGTGCTGAATGCATAATTAGTGGTATAAGGCCCGAAATAGCCCAGACAGTCGTGCATCTTGGCATTGATTTATCTAACATAATTACAAAATCTAGCCTGGCAAACGCGTTGAAATATGCTTTTGCAACGCTTGCGCTTGAGGTTAGGAAAAAGAGAGAAAATAAAGACTTAATGCAGTAATGGAAAAAATTCCAATTCTTCGAATGGGGCAGTTCCTGTTGGTTACCATACAGGTGGACCTATATGACCGGCTTGCCCTTAACCTTGAAGCCGACCTGGTACAGATGGTTAGCAAAACAGGCGCGAGAGGGGTGTTGATAGACATCTCCGCAGTATCCATTGTTGATTCTTTCATGGGAAGAATCATAGGCAACATAGCCAGCATGAGTAAGATAATGGATGCCGAAACAGTGGTGGTAGGCATGCAGCCCGCTGTAGCCATCACCTTAATTGAATTAGGGCTGCCGTTAAAAGGAGTTCACACCGCCCTGGATGTGGAAAGCGGTATGATGTTGTTAAAGAAAAAGATTAAGTTAGCTAACATGGACGTGGTGGAAGACAGCGAGGACGAAGATGATGATAGCACTGTCTAAAGACGTCATAAAGATTCTGCGCGAGCAGGATGTAATTCTTTTTCGCAACCGCGTAAAGGAAGTTGCTACAAAAATTAAGATGGGGCTGGTAAACCAAACCAAGCTGATAACTGCAGCAAGCGAACTGGTGCGTAATATGCTCAAATACGCTAATGGTGGAGAGATTCTGATAGAGATTGTTTCGAAAGGAAGAGAGAATGGAGTCCGCCTCACATTTAGAGATAATGGTCCGGGTATTGCTGATGTATCGCTCGCAATGAAAGATGGTTTTTCCACAGGAAAAAGTTTGGGTTTGGGATTGCCGGGAGCGAAGCGCCTGGTTAGCGAGTTCGACATTAAAACGCAGTTAGGAAAAGGTACCACTGTTACCATTACAAAATGGCAAAATGGTTAGAGGCTCCTATCTAAGACTAAATGCAGAAGAACGCAGCTATGTTGCCATTCTGAAAAAGGAAATTCATAACCTGGCCAAGGCTGCCGGTTTTGGCACCTCACGCCTTGCCGAGGTTGATATAATTGTTGCTGAATTAGCCTCCAACCTCATTAAGCACGCCGAAAAAGGAGAGGTATTAGCCGGACTTATAGAACACAAAAACAACCTAGCCATTGAGGTAGTAGCAATCGATCATGGACCAGGCATTGCCGATACCAAAAGAATGATGGGCGATGGTATTTCTACCACCAGCACCTTGGGGCATGGACTGGGAAGCCTTAGCAGGTTAAGCGATGATTTTCAAATTTATTCTCAACCCCAATGGGGTACGATAGCCATAGCCCGTAAGTATCTTTCATCTGCACCCAAAGGCGCTAAGCCACGCTTTGAATTGAATGCGGTGGTGGTTCCTAAACCCCATGAGGAGGTTTCAGGTGATGCGGTATTTCATATAGAAACGAAGACCGAACTACGAATACTTGTTGCTGATGGGCTTGGACATGGGGAAGATGCACATGCGGCGGTTCAGGAAGCGATAAAGCTTTTCAGTGAACATACTACAGAAGGTCCGGTAGAAATGCTTCAGTTGCTGCATACAGGTATCAGGAAAACAAGGGGAGCGGTAATTAATGTGCTTGTTTACAATTTCGAAAACAAGGAGTGGAAGATTTGTGGAATAGGAAACCTGTCTGCGCGCTTTATCGGTGTGCAGAAATACAGAAATTATGTAGCTTACAATGGAATTGTTGGCCATAATATACCCTCAAGTTTAAAGGAATATGTTTTTTTGGGAAGCGAGTTTCAGCAGGTTATCATATGTTCGGATGGTATAAAAAGCAGGTGGGAAAACGCTAAGTATCCTCACATGCACAAATTTGACGGTAGGGTTTTGGCAGCCGCAATTTACAGGGATTATACAAGGCGCACCGATGACTCCACTGTACTAATCTGTAAGATTTTAAAGGTATGAGCCAGATAATAGTCATAACTCTAGAAAATGAAATGGACATTATGTTGTCCAATAAACGTTGCATGCGTCTTGGCGAAATACTTAATCTTACACTCAGTACCCGCACTACATTTACCGCTGCCGTTTCGGAAATCTGCAGGGAAGTGGTTGAATTGAATAATACCGGCGTATTGACACTTGGAATAGAAGAGGAAGGCGGTAAGTTTCATCTTACTGCGCTGGTCAAATACGACCTTATAGAAGGGATGGATATACAGGAGGAGGGTTTGGTTTATGCAAAAAGGCTGGTAAGTAACATCCGTAAAGAAGTATTGGAAGACGGCACTTGCAGGGTAATACTACAACTAAGTTTGCCAAGAACGCTAAAACTGGACAGGGGCCGCGTAGCTGAAATCAAGAAAATATTTGAGTTTGAAGAGCCCATTAACTCTTATGAAGAAATTAAGCGAAAGAATTACCTGCTGAACGAAATGGCCTTGCAAACAGAGAGGGAATTAAGGGAATCGAAATATTTGAACGATAAAAAGAACGAGTTCCTTTCCATCGCCAGCCACGAACTAAAGACTCCAATCACTACAATAAAGGCTTATACACAGCTCGCAGTAAGAGCACAAGATGATTGTAGTGTTCCGGTAAGGCGCTATTTGAATAAAATAGATATGCAGGTAAATAAACTGCAGTCGCTGATACAACAATTATTAGACGTAACTAAAATAGAAGCCGGTAAACTGGACGTAAAAATCGAGAAAGTATATGTAAATGCTTACATCCACGAAGTGGTAGAAATGATACGGCAAATAACTCCCGGCAACACGATTAAGCTTGAATTGGACTTTGATGCCATTGCTCACCTTGACCGGTTACGTATGGAACAGGTCTTGACTAATCTTATTGGCAATGCGGCGAAATACTCGCCGAAAGATTCCACGATTTATGTAAAAGGTGTAAACTATAACGACGGCATGGTAAAAATCTCAATATCCGATGAAGGCATTGGAATGAGCCCCACGAGCCTTGCCAATGTTTTTGATAAGTTTTATCGTGACGAAAAAGCCCAGCGCAACTATTCCGGCCTTGGTTTAGGACTATATATAACCTCCCGCATCATCAAAGAACATGGAGGTTCAATTTGGGTGGAAAGCGTCGAAAATGTTGGATCAACTTTCCATTTTACACTCCCTTGCGAACTTTCGTCTAAGCCGGTAGACTATATCTAGATTTCTTGCGTTTTTCGGCTCATTAGGCCCGGATGCTGCCCAGTAGAAAGCATACTGAATTAATTTCTTTCTCATTGAGTGTCTGCTCCATTATTTTTGTGCCCCTGACAACTTAAAACTACAATATGTCTTCAAAAATTAAGGTTGCCAATCCGGTGGTGGAATTGGATGGCGATGAAATGACTCGCATTATATGGAAGTTTATTAAAGACAAACTCATCCTTCCCTACCTGGAGCTTGATATAAAGTATTATGACCTGGGCATAGAATACCGCGATGAAACAAACGATCAGGTAACGGTGGACGCTGCAAATGCTATCAGGCAGTATGGCGTTGGTATAAAATGCGCCACAATTACCCCGGACGAAGAAAGGGTTAAGGAGTTTAGCCTGAAGCAAATGTGGAAGAGCCCAAATGGAACCATCAGGAACATCCTCGACGGCACTGTGTTTCGTGAACCTATTGTAATCAAGAATGTGCCCCGCCTTGTACCTAACTGGACAGCACCTATTTGTATTGGCCGCCATGCTTTTGGAGATCAATACCGGGCTACTGACTTTGTAACAAAAGGTAAAGGCAAACTTACCGTAAAGTTTGAAGGCGAAGATGGAACTGTGCAGGAGTTTGAAGTGTTCAATTTCAAGGGTGATGGTGTTGCACTAACCATGTATAACACTGACGAAAGCATCCGTGGTTTTGCTCGCGCTTGTTTCAACCAGGCTATTATGAAGCAATGGCCTCTATACCTGTCAACCAAGAATACAATTCTCAAAAAGTATGATGGTCGCTTTAAGGACATCTTTGAAGAGATTTATAAAAACGAGTTCAAAGCCAAAATGGACGAGTTAGGAATTACGTATGAGCATCGTTTGATTGATGACATGGTGGCAAGCGCCTTAAAATGGCATGGCAACTTTGTTTGGGCTTGTAAGAATTACGATGGAGATGTACAAAGCGACACTGTAGCGCAGGGTTTCGGTTCCCTAGGTCTGATGACGAGTACTTTAGTTACTCCCGACGGTAAAACAATGGAAGCAGAAGCGGCTCACGGAACTGTAACCCGCCATTATCGCGAGCATCAGAAAGGTAAGCCTACATCTACAAATCCTATCGCATCCATCTTTGCATGGACCAGGGGATTGGAATTTAGAGGAAAACTGGACAACAACCAGGAGCTAATTGATTTCTGCCATGCACTGGAAGCTGTATGTATTGAAACAGTTGAGAGTGGAGTAATGACTAAAGACCTTGCAATTGCAATCAAACCTAAGGTTGAGCATGGTAAAGACTATGTGTATACTGAGGAGTTCCTGGAAGCATTGGATACCAATCTTAAAAAGAAACTAAAGAAGTAACATATAACTGGTATTTGAAGAGGCTGCATTAACTGCAGCCTTTTTTATGGTATAAGGCACAGGTGGCCCGCCCACCGCTTCTTGGAAAGCAACCTTGTATTAGCTCCCTAAAGTGAGGGATAGTTAGCGCTGTTGTAATGGTGCTATAGCGGTGTTGTAGCGATTCTATAGCGATGTTGTAGCGGTGCAAAAGCATAGTAACAGGGTACTTACTCCCACCCAACTCCGTACTAAGAGCCTTAAACACGCTAGTGCTCAGCCTTTCATAATTGTATTTTCACCTGCTGCATTGTGCTAATTTTACCAAAAATCACGAGCTGTTGTCCAAAACCGTAGCTATCGTCTTATTAAACTGGAACGGAAAGCATCACCTTGAGCGGTACTTGCCGTCCGTTGTAAGCACTTCATATTCCAATGCCAGGATCATTGTTGCTGATAATGCATCAACTGATGATTCAATAAGCTTTTTGAAAACAAACTATCCTGCAATCGAAATTCTTCAATTGACCAAGAACTACGGATTTGCAGGAGGCTATAACCGGGCTTTAAAGCAAGTAGAAGCAGACTATTTTGTTTTATTAAATACGGACGTTGAGGTAACTCCGGGATGGATCAATCCTGTTATCGAACTCATGGAAGCTAATCCTGCAATAGCCGCCTGTCAGCCCAAATTGCTTTCATATAAGGATAAGGCAGCGTTTGAATATGCTGGTGCAGCAGGCGGGTGGATCGACTTTCTGGGATACCCGTTTGCCATGGGAAGAGTGTTTGATTTTCTTGAAAACGACATGGGTCAGTACGACACGCCGGAAGAGATATTTTGGGCTTCGGGTGCATCGCTTTTTATACGGGCCGGTGTGTTTAAACAGTTGAATGGTTTTGATGAAACCTTCTTTGCTCACCAGGAAGAAATCGACTTATGTTGGCGCATCCATCGGGCCGGGTATAAGGTGATGAGTTGTCCGCAATCGGTTGTCTATCATTTGGGTGCCGGCACGCTTCCCAAAAGCAGAAGGAAGGTTTACCTTAATTTCAGGAACAATCTTAAGATGTTGTCGAGGAATTTATCTACTAGGGAAAAATGGTGGAAGATGCCCTTTCGTATCATGCTCGATTGGGTTTTTGCTGTAAGGGAGCTAACTAGTGGTAACCTCGGAAACTTCCAGGCTGTTGCACAGGCCCATTGGAATGTCTTGACGAAAAAAACGGAGATGCCGGATCAACTGCCCAAGGTTCAATTAAGCAAACTGCCAGGGGTACTCCACGAGAGCCTTATTGTAGCCTATTTTTTACGAAAGAGAAAAACGTTCAGGCAAATTGTTAAGGCCAAATGATTGAATATTACAACAGGTTCTTATTTTTGCAACCAACTTAAAAGTTTCCATGTCACACGAGCTTGATAATCCAAGAGAAAAAGACTTTCGGTACAATTGGGTAAACTCCTCAAGGTTTGTTTTCTATCTGTCAGTTTTTTGCCTGGTGATGTTTATATTAGGTGGCTGTTTTAGGCTTTACCATGAGCGTTATAAGGGCACGCCTGACGTTGAAGTGCCAGACAATACTTTGTATACACCGAAATACAAGTAAAAAACAGCAGCAAAAATTTTGTAGTTCATTTCTGATCACTATTTTTGCACTCCCTTACAAAATAAGCGGAGTTCTTTAGAAAAGTTTGCGGAAGTAGCTCATTTGGTAGAGCACAACCTTGCCAAGGTTGGGGTGGCCGGTTCGAGCCCGGTCTTCCGCTCAGAAGTCCCGCTCCAGAGCGGGATTTTTTTTCAAGTTCAGGCAAATGGAATTTGATGGCGAGCCCTGGTGGTGGAATTGGTAGACACGCAGGACTTAAAATCCTGTTCGCCGCAACGCGAGTGCGGGTTCAAGTCCCGCCTGGGGCACTAAAAGGTTATCTCTTGGTAGATAACCTTTTGTATTTATGGTTGAAAGGTATAAGGCTAGGTTTCTTTAAAAAAACTGATATTGCATTAAAATAACGATACTATGTGCGGAATTGTAGGTTATACAGGGCCAAGGGAAGCATTTCCTATTATCCTGAAGGGGTTAAAAAGGTTGGAATATCGTAGATACGACTCTGCCGGTGTGGCTTTGCTTAACGGTAATCTCAATGTATATAAAAAGAAGGGTAAGGTTGCAGATCTTGAGCAAACACTTCATGATAAGGTTTTGAGTGGTCACATCGGAATTGGGCATACGCGGTGGGCTACCCATGGTGAGCCTAGCGACCGTAATGCACACCCGCATCTATCCCAGAGTGGAGAACTCGCAATGATTCACAATGGAATTATCGAGAACTATGCGCAGATTAAACAGGAACTCATCCAGGAAGGCTACGAGTTTAAAAGCGATACTGATACTGAGGTATTGTTGAATTTCATTGAGAGCATCAAGAAAAACAATAACTGTCCGCTTGAAGAGGCTGTTCGTATCGCACTAAAAAGAATTGTAGGTGCTTATTGCATTCTTCTTATTCACAGAGATGATCCTGACACAATAATAGCCGCCAGGAAAGGCAGCCCGCTTGTAATAGGAATTGGTAAAGGCGAACATTTCCTCGCGTCAGATGCATCGCCCATTATTGAGTACACTAAGGATGTTGTATATGTCAATGACTACCAGATTGCCATAGTTAAGCCAGACGAACTCATCCTGAAAAATCTAGGTAACGAAAAGGAAACTCCTTTTATTACCAAGCTCGATATGGAGCTCGCTGCCATAGAAAAGGGAGGCTACGAGCATTTCATGTTGAAAGAAATATTTGAGCAACCTACTACTATCCTGGATTGCTTACGTGGCCGTCTTGATGTAGAAAGAAACTACATAAAGATGAGCGGTATACAGCGGTACGCTGAGCAAATAATGAATGCTCCCCGCATCATTATCATCGCATGCGGTACAAGCTGGCACGCAGGCCTTGTAGCGGAATACATCATCGAAGAGCTTTGCCGCATCCCCGTAGAGGTAGAGTATGCATCAGAGTTCCGCTATCGTAACCCCATCATAAACAAAGGCGATGTAATTATAGCTGTTTCCCAAAGCGGTGAAACGGCTGATACACTTGTCGCTATCGAAACGGCAAAAGAAAAAGGAGCCATCATTGTTGGGGTTGTAAACGTGGTAGGTTCTTCTATCGCACGCGCTTCGCATACAGGGTCCTATACGCACGCAGGCCCTGAAATAGGTGTTGCAAGTACTAAAGCCTTTACTGCCCAATTGGTAGTGCTTACCATGATAGCATTGAAGATTGCCCAGGAAAAAGGCACCATTGCTCCAGAACTGTTCACCGAGCTCTGTAATGAACTGAATGCAGTTCCTGAAAAAGTGGCAACAATTCTCAAAACTACCGACGGGCAGGTGAAGCAACTGGCTGAAAAATATAAAGACGCTTCAGACTTCCTATACCTCGGTAGGGGATACAACTTCCCGGTAGCACTTGAGGGTGCTTTAAAGCTGAAAGAAATATCTTACATACACGCAGAAGGTTATCCTGCTGCTGAAATGAAGCACGGCCCTATAGCCCTTGTGGACGAAAATTTACCTGTTGTATTTATTGCTACAAAGGATTCTTATCATGAGAAAGTAGTCAGCAACATGCAGGAGATCAAAGCCCGTAAAGGCAAGATCATCGCAGTTATTTCAGAAGGCGATACCGTAACACCCACGCTTGCAAATGATGTAATTCAGATTCCGCTGGCACACGAAATTGTGGCTCCAATTCTTAGCGTAGTTCCTATGCAATTACTCTCTTATTACATAGGCGTAGCAAAAGGCCTTGATGTTGATAAGCCTCGTAATCTTGCAAAAAGCGTTACGGTAGAATAATATTCACGCTTAGTTTATTAGAGCCGGAACATTTAGTTCCGGCTTTTTCATTTAAATTGGAGACCCTAATTATCACGCATGTTCAGAAACGATATTAAAAAGTGCGACGTTTCATCGTTGGGATATAATTTCATAGAACCTGAATACTTACCAGAAGGCAAGGATGAATACCACCTTCGAAACATGCAAAACAGGAGTGGTATTGCCTACCGTCACCTTGTTGCGTATGAAATCGAAGTCTTGGTTCGCAATGGAAATACCAGTGCAAACTGGAATCATATCCTGGTGTCTGATGCTTTCAATCCGGAACTGGTAAAGAATTGCAAGTTCTTTGGCTTGGTAAGAATCGGAAAACTTGAACCTTGCTATTTGGAGTTTAGTGACTTAAAAGTAGCCGTAGGTTTATACAATTCCACAATTATCAGCAGTGATTTCGGTGACAATGTTGTTATCCAAAACGTAAACTACCTTTCGCATTATATTATCGGCGATGAAGTGATCATTGTGAATGTAAATGAATTGGTAACATCCAATCACTCCAAGTTTGGCAATGGCATTTTGAAGGAAGGAGAGGAGGAGAGTAAGAGGGTATGGATAGAAATATGCAATGAAAATGGCGGCCGGAAGGTTATTCCTTTCAACGGTATGTTACCGGGTGATGCATGGCTTTGGAGCAAATACAGGGACGATAAAGTATTGCTTGAAAAGTTTAAGGAGTTTACAGAAAAAAAATTCAACAAGGAACGAGGCTACTATGGTAAAGTAGGCGACCGTACTGTAATAAAGAATTGTAAGATAGTAAAAGATGTATGGATAGGAAGTGATGCTTATCTCAAAGGTGCGAATAAAATCAAAAACGTCACCATCAACAGCGGTCCGCATGCGCCTTCACAGATAGGCGAGGGTTGCGAGATTGTGAATGGAATTATAGACTATGGGTGTAAAGTGTTCTATGGCGTAAAAGCTGTGCGGTTTTTAATGGCATCGCATTCGCAACTAAAATATGGGGCACGATTGATTAACTCCTACCTTGGGAACAATGCAACTATCTCCTGTTGCGAAGTGCTGAATAGCCTCATTTTTCCAGCGCATGAACAACACCACAACAATTCATTTCTTTGCGCGGCAGTGGTCATGGGCCAAAGCAATATGGCTGCAGGTGCAACTATCGGATCAAACCATAATTCACGGGGGGCAGACGGGGAAATTGTCGCAGCGAGGGGCTTCTGGCCGGGTCTCTGTGTAAGCCTGAAGCACAACTCAAAATTTGCAACGTTTACCATCATCGCCAAAGGCGACTATCCGGCCGAACTTAGCATACCTTTACCTTTCTCGCTTGTAAGCCAGGACATTCCAAACGACCAGCTTGTTATCATGCCCGGGTATTGGTTCATGTACAATATGTATGCGCTGGCGCGGAATGCCTGGAAGTACGTTGACCGCGATAAAAGGACTGACCGTATTCAAACTTTAGAGTACGACTTCCTCGCGCCTGATAGTGTGAACGAAATGTTTGAATCACTACTGTTGCTGGAAATGTTTACCGGCACTGCTTACCACAAGTTGCGGCACCCGGCGGAAAAATTTACAAACAAAGAATGCGTCGAAATAGGTAGGCAACTTTTACTTAGCAACGATTCTATTCTTAACGAATTACAGATAACCGCAACCGGCTTTGAAAATACAAAGCGCGAGGTTTTAATAGTGAAAGGGCCAGCAGCCTATTCATTGTTCCGGGAGCTAATAGTTTACTATGGAGTGTTGGAAATTATCAGGATTATTAATGAGGAGCATATCAGTACGTTCGAAGGACTGCTCAACTATTTTGAGCCTTCCTACCAACGCGAGCAATACCTGAATGTAGGCGGACAGTTACTACCAGCTTCAGTGGTCGATGGCCTGCGTAAATCGGTACGCAATGGCAACATCAGCAGTTGGGATGAGGTGCACAATTTCTATAAGGAAATGGGTGCTTTATACCCGAATGCACGTAGTGAGCATGCTTTGTCTTCTTTATTCGAACTGCTTGAATTAGAACCGCGGAATTTGACGCCTTCTAAGCTTCAAAACCTGTTTAGTTCGGCTTTAAATACCAGGGAATGGATGGTTAAAGGAATAGAAGATTCCAGGTCAAAAGACTATACCAGTCCTTTCCGGAAAATGGTTTATGAAACGCGCGAAGAGATGAACGAAGTGATTGGACGCATTGAGGACAATTCTTTTATTAAACAACAAAAGCAAGCGGTACAGGAATTTGCCAATCTGATTAGTAAATTGAAAACAGAATTCTGTTCGGGAAAGGTAAACGCCTAAGGGTTTATTTTTTCCGGAAAAACAGCCTTACCGGCACTCCTTTCAAATCAAAATGCTGGCGCAGCTGATTTTCGAGATAGTTCTTATACGGTTGTTTGATGTCGTCAGGGTAATTGCAAAAGAAGGCAAACGTGGGCATTTGCGCAGCTAGCTGCGTAACATACTTAATCTTCACGGCATGTCCCCTTACCACTGGAGCATGATAGCTTTCTATCGCTTTTAGCATCACATCATTCAACTTGCTGGTAGATATTTTACGCTTGCGGTTTTCAGCTACTTCAAGACAAAGCTCGATTGCCTTAAAAATCCTGGTTTTTTCAGTAGCTGATACAAACAATACCGGAACATCTGTAAAGGGCGCAATTTTTTCTTTTAAAGCCTTTTCATAATCCCGGGCGGTATTAGTTTCTTTCTCTATCAGGTCCCATTTGTTTACAAGTATTACAATGCCTTTTCCTTTGCGTGCGGCTAAAGAGAAAATGCTTACATCCTGGGCCGTAATTCCCTTCACAGCATCAAGCACCAATAAGCAAATATCTGCTTCATCCATTGCCCTTATTGCTCTTATAACCGAATAAAACTCGAGGTCGTCTTTTTCTTTTTTCTTCCTGCGTATACCCGCCGTGTCGATAAGGATGAATTCCTTTTGAAACAGTTTATAATGGGTATGGATGGTATCTCTTGTAGTGCCTGCAATGTCACTTACGATGGTCCGGTCTTGACCTATTAGAGCATTTAACAGGGAGGACTTGCCAACGTTGGGTTGACCAATAATGGCAAACTTGGGTAGTTCATCGGCTCTCTCGGTCTCTTCGCTATCTTTAATATCCACCTTCTCTACTACTGCGTCAAGTAACTCCCCTGTACCACTTCCACTGATGCTGCTAACGAAGAACACATTGTCAAAACCAAGTGAATAAAATTCTGAAGCTTCGAGCAGGCGCTCATTATTGTCAACTTTGTTAACTACAAGGTAAACCGGTTTTGTGGAACGCCTCAGAAGGTCGGCTACAGAACTATCTAGTTCAGTAATGCCGGTTACAACATCTGTCATGAACACAATAGCATCTGCCTCGTCAACGGCTATCCTAACCTGCTTTCTTATTTCAGTTTCGAAAATATCGTCACTGTCGGCTACGAATCCACCGGTATCAATTACGTTAAAGCTTTTGCCATTCCAATCTGCAATTCCATATTGTCTATCCCTCGTTACGCCGCTCACATCATCCACAATAGCCTTACGTTGTTCCAGCATCCTATTGAAAAAAGTGCTTTTTCCTACGTTCGGCCTTCCTACTATCGCTAGAGTGTATCCCATTTAATATTGTTGTAGTCCTGCAATTTAGTTAATCGAAATCAAGGTTCACTTAACCTACCTGTATCCGTATTCTTTTAATTGTTGTTCATTGTCGCGCCACTTCGGCCGAACTTTTACAAATAGCTGAAGAAATATTTTTCGGCCCAGGAACTGCTCTATATCTATTCGCGCCATCGAACCTATTTGTTTGATAGTTTTTCCGCCTTCGCCAATCACAATGGCTTTTTGGCTTTCGCGCTGAACAATTATATCGGCTTGTATCTTAATCAAACTGTCTTTTTCCTTAAACTCGTTTACTAGGATTGCAGAGTGGTAGGGTATTTCATCAGCCATCAGGAAGAAAATCTTTTCTCTCACCATCTCACCAACAAAGAACTTGGTAGGAAGGTCAGAAATATCATCCTCGTTATAAAAAGACTCTCCCTCTGGAAGTTGTTCAATCAATGTATTCAACAGCAAGTCAAGGTTCGTAAGCTTAAGTGCAGATACCGGCAATACCTGTCTGCTGTAAGGCTTACCGGAAAAGTAACCAGTTAAATCTTCTAATTTCTGTTTACTTACTTGGTCGCTTTTATTTAAAACCACAATGCCCGGTGAGCTTAACTTCAATTTTTGGAATATCGCATCGGCTTCTTCAGGATTTTCCGAACTGTCAACCACCAGTAATGCAATATCTGCATCCTCCAGGGCGCTCTTTACCGCCTGCATCATTTTTTCGTGCAGCTTATACTTTGGGTCTATTATACCCGGAGTATCGGAAAAAATAATCTGGTATCGACCAGGTTCGGTAACAATACCTTTTATGCGGTGTCTTGTAGTCTGTGCCTTTTGCGTAACAATGGCTAGTTTTTCCTTTAGCATAGCATTCAGCAATGTGCTCTTGCCCGCATTAGGTTTGCCGAATATGTTTACAAAGCCTGCTTTCATCGGTTGCAAATGTAGCCAAGCCGAAAGCATGGACTTCCCGCTTCGGACAATGGCGGTTTAGAATTTTATTTCCTCAATATTGGTGTCGAAGAAATGATATTCCGTAAGGAAGTAATCGTTATCTGCTTTAATTATAATGTTAGACTTGTATTTCCACTGCCACCTGCGCTTGATTGACCATATTCCTTTCGTCAGATGCGAATAAACTATCGGATGCACCATCAGTGTGAGTTTTCTATGCTGATGTGAGATCAGGTAGTGCATACGTTTTTCAATTTCATCCTCCAGCAGAAGCGTTGCAGATACCTTCCCTGTACCATTACAGGTAGGGCATAATTCCGAAGTATTGATGCTCATCTCCGGGCGCATCCGCTGCCGGGTTAGTTGCATCAGGCCAAATTTGGAAATTGGAAGAGCAGAATGTTTAGCTCTGTCCCATTTCATAAAGCTATCCATGGCCTCCACCACTTTCCGTTTATTGTCCGGAAGCTTCATGTCAATAAAGTCAACTACGATGATTCCGCCTATATCCCTAAGGCGAAGCTGCCTTGCTATCTCCTCTGCCGCTTCAAGGTTAGTTTCAAGCGCATTTTCCTCCTGGCTGTTACTAACGCTTTTATACCCACTGTTAACGTCTATCACATGGAGCGCTTCCGTATGCTCGATTATCAGGTATGCCCCACTATTTAGATTAACTGTTTTACCAAAGGAAGCTTTTACCTGCTTGGTAACACCGTAATGGTCAAAAAGCGGTAAGCCGTTTTGATACATTGTAACAATATCGGCTTTATGCGGTGCGATTTTTTGGATATAAGCTTTGGTATCGGCGTAAATGTTTTTGTCGTTTGTTACGATGCGATTGAAATCCTCGTTAAGCAGGTCACGTAACATGCTGGTTGCCCTACCTTGTTCGCTCAAGATCCTGCAAGGGGCAGATGCATCTTTAAGGTTGCGCTGGATTGTCTTCCACATCTCAACAAGTTCATTCAGATCCTCGTGGAGCTCTGCTGTGTTTTTCCCTTCCGCCGCTGTACGTACGATGACTCCGAAGTTCTTCGGCCTGATTGCTTCAATTATACGTTGCAAACGCTTCCGCTCTTCACCGGAATGAATCTTTTTGGATACAGCAACTATCTCGTTGAACGGAGTAACAACTACGAACCGGCCGGGCAATGATATCTCACAGCTAAGCCTTGGGCCC
>JAEZDR010000026.1 GCA_023433265.1 Bacteroidota bacterium
AGTAATTGCTCCGTTAGGAGCAAAGGATCGGTAGCAACGTTCAATGATCGAGAGGGAAATTGCTGCGCCAGGAGCAAAGGACTGGTGGAACGAATGACACCATCAACATTCGCAAAACATCATCTAAACAAAGGATTTTATTGCTTTGCCCCTACAGGGCAATGTACCATTGTTGCGTTTTGTTTTGCTACCGATCCGCCGCCCCAACAGGGCGGGAGGGCAGTGTCCTGCAATGGCTTATTAACGGTAATGCTCCGTAGGTAGGAGCAAAAGGTCGGTAGCAACGTTCAATGATCGAGAGGGAAATTGCTGCGCCAGGAGCAAAGGATGGGTGGAAATGAATGACACCATCAACATTCGCAAAATATCATCTAATCAAAGGATTTTATTGCTTTGCCCCTACAGGGCAATGTACCATTGTTGCGTTTTGTTTTGCTACCGATCCGCCGCCCCTATAGGGCGGTGGGGCAACCTGTCGCTCTAAAATTACTTGCAGACTTAATCTTCAAGCATTACCCCCGTTCATCATCGTAAATGCGTCGAAGTGGCAGGTTAGCCACGGGCGATACTACCAAGGGGAATTTTTCAATTACAACGTTGCTGGTATCGAGTCCAAAGCCACGCTCTTCAGACAGGCTGATGTCTTTCAGCCAGAAATGAACTTTCATAATAAGCTTTTCCCAGAAAGGAAGCTCATTGTCCTGGCTTAGGAACTTCTCCATAACAATGAAGGTAAAATCGCCTACCACGTTACTTCTTTCCAGACTTTCGTAGCGGCTGGTAATGTTTACTTCCCGGGCAGTTACAAGATCGGCTATCACCTTTTTAAACATCAGGTTGATGCGCGGCTGTATCCTGAAACCAAGGCGAAAATCTACCCTGATGATATCGTTGGGAATGATGTGCTCAACTTTGTATTCGGAGGTATAAGGTTCGTCAACCGTATCCACATGGATGAACCAATATATATCGGCGCGTTTGGGTTTACGGTTAAGGATGGAATAAATAATCTTGTGTTCTATCTCGCGGTAGTTATCGGCACTAGTAAGGTAAACGAGGTGGGTGGCATATTTAGGCACCGTCTTATCGTTACTTAGTTCCTGTAGTTTGGTAACATAGTGTTCCAGGCGCACAAATTCAATGTAGCGGTTCTTGATTTTCCTGGCCCTGAACCAGTCGTACATGATGAGGAAGAGTGTACCGCCTATTATTACTGTAACGTAACCGCCATGTGGAAACTTATCAGAATTAGCCACAAGGAAGCTAAGTTCAATGATGAGATAGAGTGATATGAACAGGTAAATGAGAAAAGCCTTCGTTCTTTTAAGCACAAGGAAGTTGGCAAGCAACACGGTGGTGGCAAGCATGCTGAGTGTTATCACTAATCCATAGGCGCCCTCCATATTGGATGCTTTTTTAAAATAGAGCACTACCAATACGCAACCTACATACAACATGAGGTTAACTGCGGGAATATAAATCTGGCCCTTTGCCTCCGATGGGTAGTTAACCTTAAGGCGCGGCCAAAGGTTTAGCCGGATAGCCTCATTTATTAATGTGAAAGAGCCGGTAATAGAAGCCTGGCTTGCAATGACGGTTGCCACTGTTGCAATAGCCACTCCGACTATTTTAAACCATTGAGGCATCACTCCATAAAACGGGTTAAAACCTGCAGATATCATTTGCTCTGTAATCACTACACCTTCGTAATGACTAAGTAACCAAGCACCCTGCCCAAGGTAATTAAGTATTAGGCAGGTCTTCACGAAGATCCAGGAGTATCTTATGTTCCATTTGCCACAGTGGCCGAGGTCGGAATAGATGGCTTCCGCCCCCGTTGTACACAAGAACACGCCGCCGAGGATAAAAAAGCCTCCCGGATACATTACCAGCAACTCCACCGCATAATAAGGGTTAAAGGCCTTTAGTACGTGTAAGTCGTCAGAAATGTGAATAATGCCGAGCGTTGCCAGCAAGGTGAACCAAACAGACATTACAGGACCAAAGAACTTGCCTATTGCAGCGGTACCGAACTGCTGCATGAAAAACAAAAACGAAATAATTGCTATTACGATGTAAACGATGGTCCACTGGCTGATGTCTGCAAATTGTGGCAACTGGCGTAAGCCCTCGATAGCCGAAGTAACCGAAATGGGAGGGGCGATCATACCATCGGCTATCATAGCTGCGCCACCTATCATTGCTGGAAAAACAAACCAGCGTTTTCGCCTTCTTACCAAGGCAAACAAACTGAATATACCGCCCTCGCCTTTGTTATCGGCTTGCAGCGCGAGAATAACATACTTGATGGTAGTAAGTAAAGTCAGCGTCCAGATAATACAAGATAATGCACCTACGATGAGGTGTTCATCTATTACCTTGTTCTTTACAATTGCATTTAAAACGTATAAGGGAGAAGTTCCAATGTCGCCAAAGATGATTCCCAGGGCAATGAGGAGTGTTGCTAAGGTAATTTTATCCGGATGTCTGCCGTCTGGTTTCATAAACTGGCTGTACCTGGGCTATAACTGCTTCAGTATAATATAAACGGTGTTTGAAAAAACACACGAAGTTATAGTTTATCTCAACCATTCATCTTAAATGTTCAAATTCTCCTTCTGCGGCCATCGGTCTGGCCCACCATAACCAATCGACTGTGGGCCATGTGCCGAGAGTTACCCCTCTCCCCCTCGGTTAGAAAGGCCGGGGTTAAGGGTTTGACGACCGTTAGGTGATGACATAACTATAATAGAGACACCTATATCCTTTTACTTAGCCCGATCGTTAAAAGAGGATTTGCTCAGTGAATTAGAAATATGACCATGAAACACATGTATATCTGGAAATCCGTGCAAAGGATTTGAGACTCCTGCTTTGAAATTTGCCTCCAGGGGGTATGGCTTACTCCGTACCTAAAGGGTACTTAAAGCCAGCCAATAGGCTTACTATAGCGCAGCACCTCCCTTAGAAGCAAGCCATTGTTGCCTGCCAATCCCGGGAATAATCTGCTTTTCCGACCTATAAGACGACCGTACCAGCGGACTGCTTTCCACATAATCAAAGCCCAGGGTATATCCAATCTCTTTTAGTTCGGCAAACTCATCGGGGTGTACAAACTTCGCTACCGGCAGGTGTTTCTGGCTGGGCTGCAGGTACTGGCCAAGCGTTAACACGTCTACGCCCACACCTATAAGGTCGTGCATGCTTTCAATTACCTCTTCCTTAGTTTCACCAAGACCCAGCATGATGCCGGTTTTGGTACGCATGCCGCCCTGTTTTAAAATTCTCAGCACTTCAAGGCTGCGGCGGTATTTAGCCTGGATGCGCACCTGCCTTGTGAGCCTTTCAACAGTTTCCATGTTATGGCTTACCACCTCGGGCGCTGCCTCTATGATGCGCGCAATATTTTCTTCCTGCCCTTTAAAGTCCGGTATCAGCGTTTCAAGCGTAGTAGAAGGATTGAGTGCTTTTACTGCCTTGATGGTGTTGTTCCAGATAATGGAACCTCCATCCGGTATTTCGTCACGGTCAACGCTGGTGATAACGGCGTGCTTCACCTTCATCAGGTAAATGGCTTCAGCCACGCGTTGTGGTTCGTCCCAATCTACCGGAAGCGGTTTACCTGTAGCCACAGCACAAAAGCCACAACTTCTGGTACAAATATTACCGAGGATCATGAAAGTGGCTGTACCCTCGCCCCAGCACTCACCCATGTTGGGACAATTGCCGCTTTCGCAAATGGTGTGAAGCTTATGGTTATCAACCAGCCCGCGAACGTGTTTATAATTGTCGCCAATGGGCAATTTTACCTTCAGCCATTTGGGCTTTTGAAGTTTTCCTGAAGCTGAATAAGGCTCTGCTGTTACTTGTATTTCCTCCATGATATCCCTTCTCTCCTTTTCTAGACAGAATAAGGGGACAAATTTAGCTTATCTTCTCTTACCCACCACGAGAGCGAGGTAAGCATTGAAAAAGAACTTGTTATTGCTGGTATGCACCAAAATGGGCATTTCCTGCGTGTAGTAATCAGCCGTAACGCCCACCTCTAAAGCGGATAGCACTTCGTTGAAACGGCCGTAATCGAACCTGACTGCCAGGCGCCCGTGAAAGCCCGGTACAAATTTGATAAAGCCGAATCCTTTTGTAAATCCTGAAGAACCAATCGTTTCCGTGTACCGGGAACCGGCGAAGTAGGCCGTATCATCATTGCGGTAACGAACATCGCGGTAACCACTGGCGTTACTGGGATCCATAACCTTCAGGAAGTAAGGTTTCAACAAGCCGGCAGAAAATCCGCCCCCGTAGATGGCGCTGATAGCCACACCATTTTTGGGACCTTTCCCTCCCAGCAGATGTTGCTGGGCAAAACCGAGCTTGACGAAATAGAGGTTGTTTATTTTTCCAAAGATGAAGGGGTTAGCACCCGAGAAAATTGAAATAGAGGTAAGCTTTTCTTCTTTAGGATGGCGCTTTTCACCCAGTTCAATCCAGTATAAATGGGTTCTCTTTATTGACTTTGCCCTGCCATGTTCGTAAAACAAACCATAACCGTCGGTGTTTAGTTTAAACCCGAAAGCGTTTTGCCTGTTGAAGATGATAGTTCCTTCCGCTTCCCTCTCCACCAGTTTGCGAATGCGTTCGGCTTCGGCCTTTCTCTTCGCTTTCTTCGCCTGCTTTTTTGTTTGGCTAAAACAGGATGCAGTAACGGCCAACAATAAAATAACTAACGTTATCTTCTTCACGAGTTTATATTTGGGACGTGTAAATTTATATAAAAACAATATCTGATGACTGCTGAAATAGTTTACCAGGGCAACCTTAGAACGGTAGCAAGACATGTGCAGAGCGGAAGTACCATAGAAACCGATGCTCCCACCGACAACCAGGGCAAGGGAGAAAGGTTTTCGCCTACCGACCTGCTGGCTACTTCCCTAGGTGCTTGCATGATGACGGTAATGGGCATCAAGGCAAGAGATATGGGGATAAACCTGGAAAACACGAGAATAGAAATAACCAAGGTAATGGCAAGCGATCCCCGGCGAGTGAGCGGTATTAAGG
>JAEZDR010000141.1 GCA_023433265.1 Bacteroidota bacterium
GATAGCATAGTGTACATGTAGTAAATCAAGATCATGATGTTCTATCACATCTACCATCGTACTCGCAAGCGCAACCTCATAAGGTGGATAATCAAATAAAGGATAGGTGGGAACGCGCACTTCGTGATAAAAGATATTCGCACTAAACACATTCAGTCTTACCGGTTGCTGGTAAGTAATGAAATGCACACTATGACCTTTATCCGCTAATGCCTTACCAAGCTCAGTAGCTAATACGCCACTTCCTCCAAACGTGGGATAGCACACAATTCCAATTCGCATACTTTGTTCTTAGGGGCGTAAAAGTAACGAGCATTAATTAAATAGGTTTTGGTTAGTTTGCATCCTCATTTTTTGGTATGAAGTATATCTTCCTCTCGTTGTTATCGCTGCTACTGTTTTTCTTCGGTTCGGCACAAAGCGATGACGCAGCATTTATTAAAAGCATTTCAGACAATATCCTTACCAGCAAATCGTCCTACAACAACCTTCACCACCTCACCAAAAAGGTAGGTGCCCGCCTTGCCGGCTCAAAGCAAATGGTAATGGCCGAGCAATGGGGCTACAAAGCATTGCAGGCAGCAGGCGCCGACACAGTCTATTTCCAGGAGTGCAGGGTTCCGGTATGGCAAAGGGGCGGCACGGACAAAGCTCATGTAGTAACACCAAAGGGTAAAAGGCCCTTACAGGTTGTGGCGCTTGGCAATACGCTTGGCTCCGGTAAAGCGGGTGTCAAAGCTCCGGTTGTAGTTGTGAAAAACTGGGCAGACTTAGAAGCAAGAAAAGATAACATAAAAGGCAAGATTGTTTTCTACAGCGTTGGCTTCGATGAGCGGCATGTAAGAACCTTCCAGGCCTATTCTGAAAGCGTTCAATACCGGGGTGCCGGCGCAAGCAGGGCAGCTAAATATGGCGCGGTAGCAGTAATCGTTCGCAGCATGAGCCATTCCAACGACAACTTCCCGCATACGGGCTCGGTAAATTATAACGACAGTTTTCCTAAGATTCCGGCGGTTGCTATCGGCTTAAGGGACGCAGCCTACCTGGATTCGTTTGCGTCAAATTCCAATACGGTAGTCGAGTTATTTACTTACGGACGCACCCTTCCGGACACCATCGGCAACAACGTGATTGCAGAACTAAAAGGCACACTGCATCCGGAAAAGATTATCACCCTCGGTGGCCACCTCGATAGCTGGGACAACTGCGAAGGCGCTCACGATGATGGCGCCGGTATTGTACAAACAATCGAAGTGCTGCGTGCATTTAAGGAATTAGGCTACCGGCCAAAGCACACTATCCGGTTTGTGTTCTTCGCGAATGAAGAGAATGGTTTACGTGGCGGAAGGAAGTATGCGGAAGAAGCTAAGAGAAAAAACGAACAACACGTTTTCGCTCTTGAAAGTGATGCGGGTGGCTTTACACCCCGCGGCTTTAGTTTCTCCGGCCCGGAATCCTCCTGGTCTAAATTATTAAGCTGGAAGGAACTCCTCGCCCCTTACTATGGTGACCAGTTCTCTAAAGGTGGTGGTGGCGCAGACATTGGCCCACTGGCAAGAACAATGAATGTTCCCGTTGCAGGGCTACTACCCGACAGCCAACGTTACTTTGATGTCCATCACGCGGCCAACGATACTTTTGAGTCTGTGAACTTTAGAGAACTGAACCTCGGTGCTATCAACATGGCAGCACTGGTGTATTTAGTTGATCAGTACGGACTGTAAACTAAGCCTGTAAAAGAAATATTGCAGGTCTTTTATGGAAGTCGGGTGTATCCTTCTTCCAATCCGCAATCGTTTTGCTCCTCACCTGCTCTGTGCCTGCAGTAAGATCTACTGCTATACAAAATCTTGTTGCTGGCTTGCAACTATTTAAAACATCAGCTATCACCTGGTTGTTCCGGTAAGGGGTTTCTATGAAGATGTGCGCACTGCCTGTTGCCTGTGAATTTGCTTCTATTTCTTTAATTGCTTTCTTTCGTTCGTGTCCATCTATAGGGAGGTAACCATGAAAGCTAAAGCGCTGACCATTCATCCCGCTTGCCATCAAAGCTAAAAGCAGGGAACTCGGCCCCACTAAGGGTTGCACCAAGGCACCATGCTTTTGTGCCAATGCAATCAATACCTGCCCGGGATCAGCAATGCCGGGGCAACCTGCCTCACTTACAATGCCGATGGTCTTATGCTCTTTTAAATGTTGTACAAAGGCCGCAGATACTTCGCTCTCTGCTTTGTGAATGGTGTACCACTTATAATCGTCAATTACCATTTCCTTCCACAACTTCTTGAAATACCGCCGGGCGGTTTTCTCATTCTCCACAAAGAAAACATTGCACTCTCTGATAGCTTCAACAATATAGGATGGGATGGCTTTCAACGCCTGCTCATCTTCCTGCAATACGGTAGGAATGAGGTATACCCTAGCTTTCTGTGGCTGCTGCATAACGGGGATTATTTGTGTGTTTTATCATGCTCAGCGTTGCAGCAATTACCGCATAGGCGGGTGCCATCACCCAACCCACCACCGGAAGCAGGTGCATTATGTAAAAGACGATGCCATTACCCACAGCTAAACCCTTGTGGCGGCCTATAAAATAGATGCTTTCAGAGGCTGTCATCTTCCTGCGTTCACAACTATAATCCAGCATACTAAAACCATAATAAAAGCACTCTACAACAATGGCGATCAAGGGGGTTATCCATCCCGCCAATGGAACGACTGACAAAAGTGCTATCGCTATAAGATATACGGTCTGCCATAAAGAGTTTCGTATAGAAAGTGCTATTCCCCTCACTACATCTTTAAAAAACTGTCGGGCATTAAAGTCATAACTGCGCCCTGAAATGATAGCTTCTGTCTTTTCACTCAGGTAAGCGAATATCGGCGAACCCAATATCAGCCAGATGTATTTAAACAAAGAGAAATAGAATAGCATCAGGATAAGCCAGAGTATTAGTCCTGCAAGCGTAAACAGGAAGCCAACAAAGCCACTGTTAATGGTGTCCAGCCAAACTTTCAATCCTGTCTTCAGGCTTAGCCATTCTATCACGCTACTTGCACTCTTGCCAAAAAAGTACATGCTGAACATGAAGAGTAAAGCGTAGATAATTCCAGGGATATAAATCCATTTCCAAAGCTTATACCGTTTGATGAGCTGGTGCGCCTCGAAATAAGATTGAATAGCTATTACAATTTCTTTTAACAACCGCTGGTTATTTTAGCGGCTCAATTTAGTACAATTGGCAAAGAGTTATAGGCAACAAGAAGTATTTGACCCTGGGAAGTATAAAAAACTACCAGGCAGCTTTTACCTCGGTACTGATGTTGTTAAGATTGCCAGGTCGCTTTTAGGTAAGGTAATCATTACGCAATTCGATGGCGTTACTACGGCTGCGCGTATAGTAGAAACAGAAGCTTACAACGGTATAGTTGATAAAGCATCACATGCCTATAACAACAGGCGCACAGCAAGAACAGAGGTAATGTTTGGTAAGGGCGGTGTGGCTTACGTGTATCTATGTTATGGCATTCATCATCTGTTTAACGTGGTAACTAACAAAGAAGGCACACCCCATGCTGTTCTCATAAGGGCAGCAGAACCCATCTTCGGTATTGAAGCAATGCTCTGGCGTACCGGGAAGGTTATTGCTGACTACACGCTTACAAAAGGCCCGGGAAATGTTTCCAAAGCGCTCGGTATTCATACCCGGCATACGGGACTCTCTCTATCAGGCGATGAACTGATAATAGCCAGTGACAGGTATAAATTATCGACAGCGCAAATCATTACATCGCAACGTATAGGAGTTGATTACGCCGCTGAGGACGCATTGCTTCCCTACCGCTTTTCTGTTAAGCACAATCCTTACGTAAGCGGGAAGAAGATAAAACAAACAGGTTAGCACAAACGATTTTAGCATTACCATAAAGCTTTGCGCCCCGGTTTTTTCTTTAGCTTTCCACCATGAGAGGCTTCCGATTTGCAGGGTTCAGTGAATCCGATGCACAGAAATCTAAATTTGAACAGTTTCTTGACTTGTTCATGCAACTCCTAACCTATACCAATGGAGATGTGGCAGAAGCGCTAAAGTGGATGAATGAGCTGGATAAACAATATGCGCTCACCAACGACGAATACGGCATGGGCGACTTTATTGATGACCTCCGTGAAAATGGCTACATCAAAGACAACGAGCTAAATGGTGAAATGTCTCTTACCGCTAAAAGCGAGCAGACCATTAGGAAGAACAGCCTTGAAGAGATATTTGGCAAGCTAAAAAAAACAACACAAGGCAATCACCAAACATTTAAACCCGGCCTTGGGGATGAAATCAACCCTGAGACAAGGCCTTACCAGTTTGGCGACAGGGTTGACCAGATAGACTTCACCGAAAGCATCAGGAATGCACAGATTAATCATGGCATCGACTCTTTTTCAATGAGGGAAGATGACTTGCATATAAGGGAGACGGATTTCAAAACACAAACCTCTACGGTGTTAATGATTGATATCTCTCACTCCATGATTCTTTACGGTGAGGATAGGATTACACCCGCCAAGAAGGTAGCGATGGCACTGAGTGAGCTTATAACAACCAAATACCCAAAGGACACTCTCGACATCGTTGTGTTTGGCAACGACGCCTGGCAAATAGAAATCAAGGATCTGCCTTACCTGCAGGTAGGCCCCTATCATACCAATACCGTGGCAGGTCTTGAATTAGCGATGGATCTGTTGAGGCGAAGGAAGAATCCCAACAAGCAAATCTTCATGATCACGGATGGCAAGCCTACATGCCTTAAGATTGGTGGCAAATACTATAAGAACAGCTTCGGCCTCGACCGTAAAGTTGTAAACCGGTGCATCAACCTTGCTGCGCAATGCAAGAAACTTAAAATCCCTATCACAACATTCATGATTGCATCCGATCCTTACCTGCAAAGTTTTGTGCAGGAGTTTACGGAAATGAATAACGGTAAAGCCTTTTTCGCTTCGCTTGACAAACTGGGAGCCTTTATATTCAAAGACTTTGAGAGTGGTAAGCGTAAGACGATTTATTAAAAAAAGCAGCTAGACAAATGAGTTATCCAACTATAAAGACATTAGGCGAATTAAAGAAGAGCGGTTACGAAACCAAATCGGTGAAAGATGAAGTGAGAAATAACCTCGTTGCTAAAATGAAGATCGGAGACAATCCTTTTCCGGGCATCATTGGCTATGAGGAAACTGTTATTCCGGATACTGAACGTGCGTTACTTAGCCGGCATAACATTTTATTCCTTGGCCTTAGAGGACAAGCTAAGACGAGGATGGCGAGACAAATGATCAACCTGCTGGATGAATATATTCCCATCATTGCAGGAAGTGAAGTAAACGACGACCCGCTGCAACCACTAAGCAAGTATGCAAAAGACCAGTTAGCAGAATATGGTGATGAGACGCCCATTGAATGGGTTCACAGAAGCGCCCGTTATGGAGAAAAACTTGCTACGCCCGATGTGAGTGTGGCCGACCTTATAGGTGACATAGATCCTATCAAAGCAGCTAACATGCGCCTCAATTTTGCCGACGAACGTGTGATACACTATGGCATTATTCCCCGCAGCAACCGGTGCATCTTTGTTATAAACGAGCTTCCAGACCTTCAGGCAAGAATACAGGTAGCGCTCTTTAACATACTGGAGGAAGGCGATATCCAGATAAGGGGTTTTAAGCTTCGGATGCCTTTAGATATTCTCTTTGTCTTTACTGCTAATCCTGAAGATTATACTAACAGGGGCAGTATAGTTACCCCATTGAAGGATAGAATCCAAAGCCAGATACTTACTCACTATCCTAAAACCATAGAAACATCTCTGGTAATTACCGAACAAGAAGCGAGACTCCTGCCTGCACAACAAGAGAAAGTTGCTGTTGGCGACTTAGTTAAACGGCTGATAGAGCAAATAGCATTTGAAGCGCGCAATAACGAATACGTAGATAAAAAGAGCGGCGTAAGTGCAAGGCTCACCATTGCTGCTTACGAGAATGCAGTGGCCAGTGCCGAACGCAGAAGCATCTTGTTTAATGAAGAACAAACACAGGTTTGGATTAGCGACCTTGTTGCTATCATCCCATCTATCACCGGAAAGATAGAACTGGTGTATGAAGGGGAACAAGAGGGGCCGTACCAGGTGGCGCTTAACCTGATTGATAAAGCTATCAGGAGTGTTTTTGTACAGTACTTTCCTAACCCCGAGCTTCAAAAGAAAAAGAGAAACACGGGAAAACCATCTCAGCAGGAAAAGCAAACAGAAAATCCTTACAAGTCTATTACACAATGGTTTGATGCGGGCAACAAAGTAGACCTGATGCTTGATGTAAAAGACAGCGACAAAATAGCCAGGCTGTACAGCGTAAACGGCCTATATGCAATGGTAGAGAAACATTTTCATCATGCTAATGAGAAAGAGATGGCCTTGTTAATGGAGTTTGTATTGCATGGCCTTGCCTCCTACTCTTTCATCAGTAAAAAAATGGTAGAAGGCAGGTATGAGTTCAAAGACCTGATTGGAAGTATGATGAATCTGAGTATGATGGATGTGGATGACGACGAAGAATAGATACGCCCGTTCTAAATTGCGTGTTGTTGTTTTAATGCTTCTATTTTATCCCTGAAAGAATCAATAGATTCTGCGTCCTCGAGTTTGAATATGCCGATACGTGTACGGCATAGGGAACTTAAATAGGCCCCCACGCCGAGCGCCTTTCCAAAATCGTTTGCGAGTGAACGGATATAGGTGCCAGTTGAACAAACCACTTTAAATGTGACAACTGGCAGTTCAATATTTGTGATTTCAAAAGAAGAGATGGTAACCGGACGAGGCTCAAGCGCCAGGTCAACACCTTTTCGCGCGGAAAGATAAACAGGCTTGCCATCCTTTTTGATAGCTGAGTGCATGGGAGGCACTTGCATAATTAGTCCGGTAAACTGCTGAGTTGCGTTCTTAATTGCCTCGATGAATAGACCGTCAAGAGATGTAACAGATTCCGGAGTACTTTCAAGGTCATAGGTTGGTGTGCAGGCCCCCAGCGTGAAGGTTCCTGTATATTCCTTCTCCATCCCCATGTATTCGTTAATCTTTTTGGTGAATTTACCTGTGCATATAATGAGTAGTCCTGTCGCCAGCGGGTCCAGCGTACCGGCATGACCTACCTTGGAAATGCCGGTAAGAATTCTCACTTTTTTGACAGCGTCGAATGATGTCCACTTCAATGGTTTATCTATCAGTATTACCTGCCCTTCAAGGTAGGGTTGCATGGCAGGATGTAAAGGTTTTTGCTTCATCTGGATCAGGCAAAGAAACTACTTACCATCAACATTATAGCTGCATTACAGTATTGTATCTTTGAAAAAAACAGCTGCATGTCTCTTAAAGCATTCGTTCTTATTCTTTTCTTCTTCCAGGCCACTTCTAATTGTGTTGCACAAAATGATAGCACTGCAGTTAGTGGAGCAGCAGACACGATTTTCAGAACAGTACAGGTGGAATCGAAGTTCGAAGGAGGTTCGGAAGCATGGAGAAACTACCTTCAAAGAAAGCTAAGGGTGAATACACCTGTGGATAATGGAGCGCCCCCGGGAAGATACACTGTGGTTGTATCTTTTATCGTTGACCAGGAAGGCAGGATTAGCGAAGTGCGGGCTGAAAACAACCCTGGTTTTGGAACTGCACAGGAAGCTGTTAGAGTAATCAAGACCGGCCCTAACTGGGTACCGGCCACCCAAAATGGGCGAAAGGTAAAATACAGGCAAAGGCAAAGTATAACCTTTCTGGTGGATTAGTAAGGAAAGTTATATTGAAGAAACTGGCTTACACCAGTTTCTTCAATGAGTTATGTACTACATCTCCCTAAGGTCGCCATCGAAGGTTGATGCCGTGCCGGAAGTGGTCATTGTTGGTATTTGCGGCACTGTTACTGCTATTTTATTACCCGTAACAGTAACGGTAGCCATTAAGTTGCCAGCACCCGTACTTACATAAGTTGTACCTGCCGTAAATGCGGTGATGTAAACCTCGTCAGCATTTGCAAGAAAACCAGAAGAAGGATAGCCGACTATCTTATAAGTTCCGCTTGTGGTAGGCATTGTTTTGAAAGAAACGGCCCATGAATTTAACTTAGTATAATCCATGCTGGGAGATGGGGTTCTATCCCAACCTGTAAGTGCCGGATCTCCGTTACTTGGAGTAACTCTAAAAGCATACATTGTTGTATAGCTTGTATTTCCAACCTTCCAGCTATTAGCATTCGCCGATGGTTCATCAGATGACTTTTTGCATCCTACCGTTGATAATAGAACTGCGGACAGGGCGACAAATAAAAGTGCTTTCATGTGTGTGATGTATTTACTACAAAGCTGTGCCCGAATGTTTTGTATAACAATAATACAAATGCAGTATTATTTTGATTATGGAGCTGCCATTCTGGGTGAGTAGCCTTACTAGCTTGCTCTTGGGGGATTTTTTATGCTGACCAACGGCAAAAACATAGCCTCACATTACCGAGAGGCTTCCAAGAATATGGCAGCTGTTCCTGTTGGCCATTAGTAGGATACGCTCCCGTCCTTTGTAATCGGGATTGTGTAGTACCACCGTGCGCCAGCCGGCGGATTAACTTCTCTGTTGAATATGGGGAGGTGAACAACTCCGATAAGGCAGGTAATGTGCAGTAAATAAATTGCCGGTGATAGTTTTGCTCTTTAATTATGCTGTAGCTACGCTTTAGGTAGGCTGTAAGTAGGCTGTAAGTACGCTTTAAGCATGCTTTAGGGCATAAAAAAACCCAGACGCTTTTGCAAGGTCTGGGTTCAATGAATATGGCAGCTACCTACTCTCCCACATTGTTGTGTAGTACCATCGG
>JAEZDR010000173.1 GCA_023433265.1 Bacteroidota bacterium
TCTCAAGTTCGGTGAGTGTTTTCGGAGCACTTTCCTTTTTCTTACAAGAAAAAAAGATAAGTACTAATACCAGTAGAAAGTATCTCATATTCTCGTGGAGTTGTGTGATTAATAAATTCTTGGTCGAGTCTTTCATTTGCAGATTTGGGTGTATCATCTAAACAACACCCCGGTTTTGGCTCCTTTTTGCTCATAACAAAGTGTTTTGGTGATTTGCACAAGAAAGATACTACTATAAATTATTAAAAACCATGATATTTATCATGTACCGAAGTATTATAACAAGTGGTGGCAAAAGTTCATGAATCCAGGCTGCCATCCTACAACTAACAACAGTTTTCCTTTTGATACTATGGCTTCCAGTCTGCGCAATGTTTGCTGTATCCCTGCCCTTTGGCCAGCCGGAACATTGCGAGTTGAGGCAGAACGAACTTGTTTTCAGTTCTTCATAATTACCTTAAGCATGGATGCTCGGTTACAGATCCTTTCTCAAACAGCAAGGTACTTGGCCATGCGCACGAAGCCTCTACAAGAGCCATTCCAGCAACCTAAAGCTCGTTCTCAAAGAGCCGGAGAAAAGGAAATTGCGACGGGATCCCTACGGAGACCCCGTCGCGGCAAAAATCGATAGACGCCGCCACCCTGCAGCGAGCACCTACCGGACAATACTTTAGTATTTCAAGAGTTTTTCTCGCTCCCATTTTAAACCGTCGAAAATTTCTATGAAATACGTGTCTGGAGTAAATGAAGAAACATCAATTGTTACCTTATGGGTATTTGAAACAGGGTTTATTACCGATATCAGTGTTCCCATTTTATTATAAATTCTAACCGTTTTAATCGACCTTTCAACATAAGACCCTTTGTTATCAATAGACAATTCCACTTTCTCAATCGACGGATTTGGCGACAGCTTTAATCTATTCAGCACAAACCCATTGCCAATCATTGGCTGAATTCCGCATGAGCTTGTTGTAGTACATCTGAAACGATATCGTGAAGATGATGAGCCGCATGAGTTTAATACAGTCACATTTAGGTCGGCGATTTGGTTAACTGCGCTGAAGCTTATGAATACATTTTTATCATCAACCTGATTCCAAGTTACGCCAGGATCTGCCGTCCCACTCCAACTTACCGTAGATCCTTGAGGAATATCCATGTTTGTAAGTACCGCAATGCAGCTGAAGTTACCTGGAAAATCCAGAACTTTTGGCGGAGTTACAACAAGCGGTTCTTTGTCGCTATTAGAGGAGTTGTATGTTCCTGTAATACTACCGGATCCGCCGGTAAATATTTTAATATTCTTGGAGACTTCTAAGTCTCTATCTATTCCTTTTGATGAGGTTAACTTTAATGATAAAATACTTGACCCGTATTGTCCGCCAGGCAAGCCTGAAATCGTTACCTGATTCGTCCCTTGGCCGGATATTATTTGCAGACCCGCGCTAACTGACCATTCGTATGTTACACCATGTAAATTGTAGGTTGAATAAGTTGTTGCTGTAGTACAAGCAATTATGTCTGGGCCATCTATTTCTAATTCTGCCAAATTCAGTAAGCCTACTGCAGTCAGATTTTGTATTGGAGATAATACATTTTGAAGGCCGCTGCTCCAGGATTTATCAAACTTTCCATATCGGTCCCCAAAATCGGTAAAATCACAGCTGCTCCATCCACTTCTCAACTGCCCTATTACTTGGCCATTTGCGTTGAACAAACCACTACCTGATGACCCTTTATCAACAGTTCCTGAATAATAATGAGCAGTCCAATAATTTGAATTCCACAACCAACTAGAAACAGAACTAACTCCAGTAATTCTCATATCATGGCCCTGGGGATGGTGGAGCACAAAAGGACTGTACCCATTAGGTGCGGAAGATGATCGGTTCCATCCAGCGAGATTGACTTTATCGCCTATGCCTGGCGGATTCAAAATTTCCAGCAAAAGCATATCTGTTGCGTGAGACCAGGCTTGTAATGTAGCGCCCGAAAACTGAACACCATAACTAACATTACTTCCGTTACAGCTTTGCCGCCAAAAACGAAATTGGAAACGTGCTGTAGCAAGAGCTTCCAATTCAAATTGATCCAGTAAACCATTGCTATTCAGGTCGACAATGTGAAAAGCGGTCAAAAAATAAGGTTTACCATTATTTTCTTCATTATTAACCATTGTACCTGTCCCTGCTCTTCCTGCTACAACAATTCGTCCAACCGATCGTGCATACTTAAGTTTATCCGGATTACATTGTATCGATGGATCACATGCAGTCGAAGCAGTAACTTTTCCGCTGGCAAGATTGAGACTTTCAACTCCGACATCTTGAATCGGCAAATATCCCAGTTCAAGATTCTTTATAGAAATTGAGCTTTGGAAATATCTAAAGTTCCCTTTTTCAACCAAATAAAGAATTACGCTGTTACCAGACATCGGCGGTATTCCGATCATTTCGGTTACAAAATGTTCTTTTTTTATGCAGCTATCCAAAATATTGCGGGAGTCATTAAATATATACAACTCGGCTGTCGGTATTATGTTAAAGTTATCGAAAAGGACACTGATACTGGTAGCATTTGGTACGGAGATTCGCAGAGTCCAAACTTTTCCCACAGAAGTGGTTGTGAAGTTACCATCTGCCATTGAGATGTTTACAACGACCTTGTCCGCAAAGGCATAAATCTTGCTAATTTCTGCTGTCGTATCATTGTTCAATTGGAAGAGGATCTTCAGCTATAATTGGGGTGTTATATTGAATTGTTTTGGTTGTTATGGTTTGGATTTGAGAATATCCCGGAATTTGATTAGCTAAATTGGCAGAATCTGTTACAATTCGCAAAACTTGGGAACTAGCTATCATACTCGAGAACATAAGAATGAATAATAAAGATAGTTTCATACAAAAATTATTTAGGTTGGAAAAGAGTTACTGATCATCGCAACTCATTGCAATGGTCTCTCATCAGGGTATAAAAAATTGATTGATAATTCGAATTTCCTTTAACGGATAAATGATCGGATTGCTTACATTACAACTGTAACTAGTTACCTTTTCCGGAGATATATATTGATAGTCTATAGAAACCGCAGTTCCGACTTTCTGTAGATCCGGAGCTAATCCCTTTAATTTTATAACGTTGGTGTAGGGTTGACTGTTAACAACTATCTCATCACCGATTTGGGGAGAGTTTGGGTAATAGGTACAACTTATTAGCCAGTACTCTTTTTCAGGGTCTGAATGGCAAGTCTCCTTACCCACTACCCACCCAGCAATGTTAAAATATGGTAACTCGTAAGGTTCTTTTGTATTGCATGAGCCAGCAAAGAATAGCCAGACCGTTAAAAGAAAAAAGTTTTTCATAATTCTCCAGAATGATGGTGAAAAGAAGCAGTGGGAATGTAGCTGTTAGTTAAATTATTTCTCATACCCAGCATTTTTGGTTGTATGATTATGCTGTCAAGTTAAAACCACCAAATTAGCCTTTCCTATGATATTTATCATCTATAAGAAAGGTTATGGGTTCAGTAATACTCCCCTAGTTTTCACATGCTCCGAAGTGTGGGAGAACAAAATTGTTTTCAGTTCATTATGCTGTTAACATTCAGTTTAGAGTTAGGCAATTAATATGAAATCAACTATGAATGCCCCAGAGTCAGCCTGCAAAAAGGCTAGGCGTGTTTGTATTTTAAAAATATCTTCCGAACTTTAAACAATGGCCCGGCAGGAAGGTATCATAAGGCTAACAGGTACCGTAGGCTTCATCACCTACTACAAAATGAATGGCGATTACCATGCCCGCTCAAAAAGCAGCCTTACCGGCAAAAAATTCTGGAAACTAAAATGCTTCGAAAACAGTCGCAGAAGCTGCAGCCGTTTTGGCCGGGGCAACCGCCTTGCTTCGCAGGTATACAGGCAGTTGCCGGTAGAAAAGAGAATTTATAGTTTGTTCTGCCAACTTAAATCAGCCGCCATACAATACACCAGGTTAGGCTATAGCGTTGAAGAAACAATGCAGAGACTGCAGCGCCATGCAGAACAATTAAAGTTTATCCTTCCCAATAAGCTGAGGAAGAACAGGAACAAAAAACGATTTCCTTACGCTATTGCTGTTAAAAAAGATTACATAGCACTCACAGGGGGCAGGTTTTTACAACTAATAGAAAAGCATGGTAAAGAGCAAATCCACTTGCTTGCGCACTCCGTACTCAATTTCCGGGAACAAGGCCCTCCCGCTATCAACCTTCTTCTTCACAGGGCATAGCAAATAAAAACTTTCTTCTCCCAGGCATCCTTGTGTCCCTGCGTGAAAACCCGGGGTTCCTCCACCCTCCAAGGGCTTTCCCGGTAACCGTAAAAGCACTTAAAACTGATCGCTACCCGCCCTTCACCTGATCGTTAGCTTATACAAAGCTTAGTCATAGCTTACCCTTACCTTACCAATAGCTTATGCCTAGCTTATGCCTAACTTATGTTACTGCGTGCTTTCAACTGTATTACTTCTGTCGCAATGGGGTCTGGTATTTTGCAATGTCTCCCGACGTCAGGAGGGGACATTGCAAAGCAGCGTCTCCCGAAGTCAGGAGGGGACATTGCAAAGCAGCGGTAGCCCTGCAATTCTTATCAATCAAAGTAAACTTCCTGTCGCAATGGGGTCTCGGCTCGCCGGATCCAATGCTCATGCTGGTCGGGGAAGAAGGTGGATCACTTCGCCTTCAGCGGTTCGCCCTTTTCAATCTTCACCTTTTCTTCTTCCTTAATCTTGCTCCAGCCGCCTAATACGTTCCTTAGGTTATGAATCCCCTGTCTTTTCAACAACGAAGCAGCTATCACACTCCGGTATCCTCCCTGGCAATGTACATACAGGTTATGTTCGTCTTCTATATCCGCCATGCTGCCAGGATCCGTAAGCGTATCCAGTGGAATGTTTATAGCGTCTTTTACGTGTCCATCCACAAACTCGCTTTCCTTTCGTACGTCTATCACCACCGCATTCTCATCGTGGGGCAGGTCCATTACCATTTCGTCAGGCTCCACGTCTATAATCATGTCTATCTCTTCGCCCGATGCTTTCCAGGCAGGGTATCCGCCTTGCAGGTAACCGCCTATATTGCTAAATCCCACCCTTGCCAGGCGTACAATTGTCTCCTTTTCCTTACCCTCATCTGTTACCAGTAACAATTCCTTCGCGAACGGCAGCAGCGAACCGGCCCATTCTGCAAACCTGCCCTCAAGGCCTATACTGATAGACCCCGGCACAAATCCATGAGTAAACTCCGTCGCCTTACGCGTATCCAAAACAACTACCTCTTCATTTCCAGCCTTCTCCTTAAAGTCGCGAACGCTCAGCGCCGTCATTCCTCTCTCTAATATCGAATCGAGGCTTTCGTAGCCTTCCTTGTTTATTTTGGCATTGATAGGAAAGTATTGTGGGGGTGCTGCAAGGCCTTCAGTAACGGCCTTTACAAAGTCTTCTTTCGTTTCCTGTTGCAAAGCATAGTTGGTTTTCTTTTGTTCCCCTATTGTACTGTGAGTTTCCTTTCCAAGGTTCTTACCACAACTGCTGCCGGCACCATGACCCGGGTATAAGATAACATCGTCGGCCAGGGGCATCAATTTGCTTTGAAGACTATCGTACATCATGCCCGCCAGCGCTTCCATGGTAAGCTCCTCTCCTTTTTGTGCCAGGTCTGGCCTGCCTACATCGCCAACGAAAAGGGTGTCACCTGTAAACACAGCATAGTCCTTCCCTTGCTCATCAATGAGTAAATAACATGAACTTTCAAGTGTATGGCCGGGCGTATGAAGCACTTTAATTTTCGCCTTCCCTATTGGAAACTCCTGCATGTCCTTGGCTACCGTAACCTTTAGCTTTGTTTCCGTGCCGGGGCCATAGATGATGGGTGCCCCGGTAAACGAACTTAGGTCCAGGTGGCCGCTAACAAAGTCGGCGTGGAAATGGGTTTCGAAGATATATTTAATGGTCGCGTTGCGCTCCTTTGCAAGTTGCAGGTAGCTGTCGATATCACGGAGAGGGTCAACAATGGCAGCTTCTCCCTCACTTTCTATATAATAAGCTGCCTCGCTTAAACAGCTTGTGTATAATTGTTTGACAAACATAGTAAACGTTTGCCCCAAAAATACTCAAAATTCAGTGCTGTTTAGGCGAGGCGCAAATAGGGTAAGGGCTAATAAGTGTTATGCAACCAGTTGCTCAACAAACTGGTTTACATCTTTGATTCTGTTATAGTTAACTGAATAGTAAATGAACTTACCTTCTCTTTGTGTAATAACGATACCTGCACGGCGAAGAATTGCCAGGTGCTGAGAAGCCACTGATTGCTCAAGGCGCAGTTTTACATAAATTTCAGTAACAGTCATTTTGTTGCTCTCGTCAAGCAGTTTAATCATTTGCTGACGCAGCTTGTGGTTTAGGGCTCTGAGGATCATTGCAGCTTTCTTCATATGGATGAAGTCAATTTTCACACTACCAAATGATGGGTCTGTGATCTGTACGGTTTGAACTGAAGTGCTCATAGTAAAATGTTATTTGGGGGTTTAAGGTTTTTTATTGCCGTACAAAGATATTACGGAAAAATCGTTATGATAAGCTGCATAAGGCTTATAAGCGATGATTTAAATACAATTTAATGCTTATGCGAGGGGCTATAAAACTCCTTCAGGTAGTAGGGTTCGCTATACGCGAGATCGTGAAAACGTTGATTGTTATAGTGGTGCATCGCAAGTTGCACCATATCTTTTGCAGAATGTTGGGCCTCAGTAAAGATGGTATGGCTCTTTACTTTAATTAGATTTTTAAGCTTAACTGCACCATTACCAGAGAAAACAACGTCTCCCAGCGATAATAGCTGGTCAAAACTATCCGGCTCCAGCACTTTAGCATGAGGCTTTTCTACCTCTCCTCCCACAGCATTGTAAGTTGCCGTAAACACTTCCAGCCGACGCGCATCAATCATAGGCGCGTAAAATTTAGCTCCCGGAGCAGCCTGCAAGGCAGCATGGGCCATCACTTCGAGTGTACTGAGTAAAATTAGCGGCAGGGATGCAGCAAAACAAAGACCTTTGGCAGAGGCTAATCCTACTCTTAGGCCTGTATAACTCCCCGGCCCGTTCGATACAGCAATCGCATCTATTTGTTGAAACGAAAGATTCGCTTGCTCTAAGGTTTCCTTGATAGCAGGTTGAAGAAAAGAAGCATGATCCTTTTGCTGCCGGTTGAATTGGTAAGCCAATACCTCTCCTTCTTTCGACAGGCAGATGCTTGCAAAATCAGTGGCTGTATCTATGTTAAGGATGACGGGCATAGTTAGTTACCAGTAGCTTCCTGCACCAATAAAGGACCAGGCTTATATCGTTCATCCGTTACAGAAAGCTTTTCCAGAAGCGCATGTATGTGCTTCAGGCCTATAATGCGGCTCCACTCAAACGGGCCATAAGGATAATTTGTACCCAACTTCATTGCCGTATCAATTTCCTCTCTTGTGCTAATGCCATCTTCGAGGCCGAAATATGCCTCGTTTACAATCATTGCTATAATGCGTGGGGCAATCAGGCCGGGTTCATCCGGAGCCCAGGTAAACTTCCAGCCAAGCATGCCCATTGCTTCCTCTGCCCAATTACGCATCTCGGGGTTGCTACTTGCCAGTTCCAAAATATCCTTTTCAATAAAGCCGTTCCACCCGTTAATTCTAACATGGTTTGGGTATTTGAACTCAGTAGTGGTTGTAATAACAGAGTTGGCAAAAACCAGTCTTCCTTTTACAAAGATGTTTCCCCGTGTATGCTCACTATCGTAACAAAAATCAAAAAACACATCTCCTTCAGCTTCTTCAATTAGTTCGGCGGGTTGATACCACCTAACGTTAAACCCCGGGGGTATATTTCGCTTTGAAAACTCCTGCTGATGTGATTCATTACCCCGGACAATTATACGCATGGATACATTTTTAGCTGGCCACAAATGTAAAGAGGTGTAGTATAAGATTTTGGTGAATGCCGGAAACTGTTCACTTTTGTTAGCCAAATACACCAGTTATGAGCAAATTGATAGTGAATACCGAGAAAGCCCCTGCACCCATTGGCCCTTACAACCAGTGTATAAAAACCGATACACTTGCTTTTGTTAGTGGCCAGATACCAATGGATCCCGAAACCAATGAGATTGTTACGGGGGGTATTAAGGCTGAAGCCCACCAGGTAATGAAGAACCTGAAAGCTATACTCGAAGAGGCCAAACTTACCCTCGACCACGTAGTAAAAAGCACCATCTTCCTTTCAGATATGAGTCATTTCGCTGATGTGAACGAAGTGTATGGCAGTTACTTCAATGGGGATTACCCTGCAAGGGAGACGGTAGCTGTGAAAGGATTGCCCAAGGGTGTAAATGTGGAGATTAGTGTGATAGCCACCATCAGCCGATAAACTCTTTTTTTAAAATTATTTGCATTGGTGTTAAACTCTTGTTAGCCCAAGGCGTCAATAATTGCAATTAAACAAATAACAATGAAGCCCAAACTATTCTTACTGCTGGCATTTTCTGCTGCGCTGGCACTTACTTCCTGTAAAAAAGAATCAGATAAAAACCCTCCTGCTGTTACAGAAGCTGAAGAGTTGACTGCAACCAGCGATGATCAACAAAAGTTCTCTACCGATATGGACGAAATTGATAACGACATCAATAACGCCGTTGACGATTACGCTATTATTGTAGGGAAAACTGCTCAGCCTGCTGCTGCACTTTGCAACGCCACCGTAACCATCGATACGATGGGTACAACCCGTAAGGTTACTATAACCTACAACGGGAACAACTGCCAAAATTCAAGGAGCAGAACGGGCGTGGTAACCATCAGTATTCCGGCCACACAACGATGGAAGAATGCAGGCGCTAAGCTTACTGTAAGCTTCCAAAACCTTAAAATCACCCGTCTAGCTGACAACAAGGCTATCACCATCAATGGTGTAAAACAGATAACCAATGTAAGTGGTGGCCGTGTGATTCATGCAGTAAACTCAACCGTTATTCATGATGTAGACAGCGATAGCATGACACTTACCTTCGATAACAACACCCAGCGTTACTGGAAAATTGCAAAACGCAGGACTTTTACCTATAACAACGGGCTGGTAATAGAAGTTACAGGTAAGCATACGATTGGCAACACCTCCGGCGTGGCTGAGTGGGGAACAAACAGGTTTGGAAATCCATTCCACACCGCCATTGTTGCCCCTATGACGGTTAGGCAGAGCTGCGCTTTCAGACTTACTTCCGGACAGGTTAAACATACTCATGGGCCTAAAGTGGTAACTACCACTTTTGGATTGAATGCACAGGGCCTTCCCACCGCCTGCCAGCAAGGCACCCCTTTCTATATGAAGATAGAATGGACGGGGCCTAATGGCAACGTTATAAGCCATCTGAAACCTTATTAATCAGCACTACTTGCTTAGTTAAAAGGCTGCATCGCAAGATGCGGCCTTTTCTTTCATAAGAGATAGCTACCAGCCGCTCGCAAGTACATCGGCAAGGTGCATAAACTTCAAAGGCTTGCTTCTGAAGCGAGCCCGCCCTTCAATATGCATGAGGCAGCTCATGTCTGTGCTTATAACCACCTCTGCTTCCGTTGCCGAAGCATTGTCTATTTTTTGGTCGGCCATGGCAATGCTGATAGGCTCAAACTTAACAGAGAACGTGCCGCCAAAGCCGCAACAGGTTTCGTTGTCCTGCATTTCCACCAGCTGCAGGCCTTGTACATTAGCTAGTAATAAGCGCGGCTCTGTTTTTACCCCACACTCACGCAACGCGGCGCAACTATCGTGGTAAGTAGCTTTTCCATTAAACGTAGCGCCAAAATCAGTGTAGTTGAGTTTATGCACGAGGAAGTGGCTGAGTTCAAATATCCTTCCTGCCACCTCATTAGCTTCATCTAGTTGGTTGTGACCTTTGAATAGTTCCTTGAAGTAGTTTTTTACAAAGCCTGTACAACTGCCACTTGGACCTACGATATATCCGTCGCCCTTAAAATCGTTGATGAATTTGTTGCATACATCTCTTGCCTCACCCCTGAAACCGGCATTAAATGCAGGCTGCCCGCAACAGGTTTGCTGGGGATTGTATTGTACCCTACAACCAGCCTTTTCTAAAACCTTGATGGTATTGAAAGCCACCTGCGGGTACAAGTGATCGATAAAACAGGGAACAAAAAGTAGAACGTTCATTATTATTATCAAAAGAAGATCCCGGAACACCCTGCGCAAACAACGAGCACCAGGCTAGTGATTGATTAAGCGGTTGAAATGGATCATTTTAATGGCAGTAAGCCCCGCCTCTTCACCTTTATGCCCATGCGTACCGCCCAGCCTGGCTTTCGCTTGCTCTACAGAGTTTACGGTCAGTACCCCAAATATCACCGGCACATCCAGTTTGCAATTCAACATAGTAACTCCATCGGTCACACTGCGGCACACATAGTCAAAGTGGGGTGTATCGCCCCTAACTACAGCCCCCAGGGCTATGAAAGCAGAAGTAGCGGGCCTGTTAACCTTATGAAATGCATTGATGGCAAAAGTGATTTCTACAGCACCCGGTACCACGAAGGTTTTATGTTTGATGCCGGCATTGTCCAGCACCCTGATTGCACCTGCCTCCAGTTCATTGGTTATTTCGGCATTCCATTCAGTCTTAATGATAACAACAAAGGCATCCTTTAGTTTAGGGATGCCTTCGTTTAAAGAGGTATTTCCAATGCTAGCCATTATTCAATAGTAAATTCGTTTTCCTGAACTTCCAGGCGGTAAAGATACTTGTCGGCAAGGTATCCCTTATCTGTTTTTGGAAAACGAGTCTTCAATTCTTTATATAAGGTTACCGCTTCCTTATTCTTACCCATTGTTTCGCTTAGCAATGCAGCGCGGTATAAAAACTCGGAGCTGTTGAACTCATCCTCTTCAAATGTTTTGGCAGCTTTAGTATAGGCTTCCACAGCCTCATCTTTCTTACCTGCTTCGCTATAGGCATCGCCCAAAGCTCCGTAAGCCATCATCTGTATTTGTTTAGACGATGTGCTGAAGTTCTTGAGCTGCTCGGCTGCTTTATTGAACTCACCTAATTTAAGGTATGAAATACCTGCATAGTATTTTGCAAGGTTTGATTCTTTTGTACCACCATAATTATTAATAATATACAAGAAGCCTTTATACTGGCCGTCGCCATTCAGCGCAAGCTTAAAAGAGTCTTGTGCAAAGTACTGCTCGGCTTTGAACATGCTGTTAGCAGCTTGCTCACTCTTAGGCTTCACAATAAAGTTCTGGTAGGCGAGCCATCCGCCAACTACTAAAAGGATTCCTCCAAGAATATACGTGAGGGTTTTGCCATTCCTGTTCCAAAAGCTCTGAACTTTTTCCAGGGCTTCGTTTCTTTCCACTACAGGTGCTTGCTTTTCTGCCATAAAATATTTAATAAGAAAGTTAGGGGTTGAGGGTACTAGTCAACTATAAAAGGGTAATTTTTATCGATATAAACGTCTTGCAATACTTCGTTGTCATCAGGCCAGGGGCTTTCCTCAGCAAAACGCACCGACTCATCCACAATTGCATTGATACGATTGTCGATAGCCTTAATTTCTTCGTCCGTTGCAAACTTGTTCTTTTTGATGGTCTCGAGAACCATGGCGATAGGGTCTTTTGCCTTGTATTCTTCTACCTCGTCCTTGCTCCTGTATTTCTGCGGGTCGCTAATGGAGTGACCTTTATACCGGTAGGTTTTCAGTTCAAGTAATGTGGGGCCGCCACCTTCTCTACCCCGTTTCACAGCTCTTGCTATGGCATCGTGAACGCTTTCAGGGTGCATACCGTCAGCCATATCAGCTGGCATGTCGTAGGCGTCGCCTAATTTATATATGTCAATTACGTTTGAAGTACGTCCTATAGAGGTACCCATCGCGTAGTTATTATTTTCGCAAATGAAGATAACCGGAAGCTTCCAGAGCATAGCAAGGTTAAAGGTTTCGTGAAGCATTCCCTGCCGGGCAGCTCCATCACCAAAAAAAGTCAGCACTACGTTATCGGTGCCTTTATATTTTTCAGCAAAAGCCAAACCTGCACCCGTACCTATTTGTGCACCTACAATTCCATGTCCTCCAAAGAATTTGTTTTTCACATCAAAGAAGTGCATGCTGCCACCCTTACCCTTCGCACATCCTGTTGCTTTACCATATAGTTCGGCCATACAGGCATTGGGACTTGTGCCTTTTGCAAGTGCAAAACCATGATCGCGGTAGGCCGTAATAAAAGGATCATCGGGCCTTGTAGCTGTCATACAACCTGCAGCTATAGCTTCCTGCCCTACATAGGCATGAAAGAAACCCCTTATCTTACCTGCCATCTTGTACATTTCTTCGGCCTTTAATTCAAACTGCCGGATGAGCTGCATCAGCTCGTACCAATACATGTAGGTTTCTTTAGAAAAGCGTGTTGCCACTATGGAAAAAATTTGAGCGGCAAATATAGTGAAGTGAGAGGGTAAAGTGAAAAGAGAACAAGCAAATTAAAGAAGAAGAATTATTACCCCGCGTTGAAGGCATAATTCGTTGATTGTAAACAGCAAGGCCGCCCCTATAATGGGGCGGCCTTGCTATAAAAATGATAAAAAGTTATTCTACAACGATATTCTTCACAATGCCGGTAGCGCCACCCTTCACTTGTAAGCGGTAGATGCCCTTAGCAATGCCAGCAGGCAATTGGATGCTGCGTGAACTAAAGCCACCATCGTTTACGATGGATCCGGTATATATCACCTGGCCGTTATTGTTATATACTGCCACGCTGTAAACACCTTTTTCAAGATTGCTTAATTGTAACCTCACCAACCCGTCCCGAACAGGGTTAGGCGTAACGGTAACATCTGCATTTCTTGTGATGGCATTCACCATTACTACTGCACTATACATAAACTTACCATCGTTATCGATGGCTTTGATTCGATAATATACTACCTGTTTTACCGGAGTGTTGTCAATCCAGTTGTAAGCTCCGGCATTGTTAGCTTCTACAGTACCAACTGCTTTAAACTCTTTTCCGTCAGCAGACCTTTCGATTGCATAAGCAGCAGTGTTTACTTCAGAAGCTATGTTCCAGGTAAGCTTAACCATATTGTTTGTATAGGCAGCATTAACCGAAGTAAACTGTACTGGGGTAATTACGCTTGTGCTAGTCATAGTTACGCTGTCGATATCAGTGTCAGTACCACCACGAGCCAACAACTTAATTCTTTTTGCATTCGGATCGTTTACTACTACTGTTTGAAATTCGCAGGCAGTGTTCGTATTGTTGAATGTTTCAACAAACACCCAGTTTGTTGTGGTGGCAAGGGTGTCGGTTGTTTTATAAACGTTGATACGCCTACTTGATCTTCCATTGTACCAGGATACCGTATTAATACCATGGTTACCCACCGGTGTTACCACAAAAGCCGAGTCTGCAGATGTTAATCCCGCATTTGCAAGATTAGCGAATCGCAGGTGCGAGAAACCCCCTGTTTGCGTAGTGCAGGATCCTGTAGGTCCATTGGAACGATATCCACCGAAGCTGTACCAGGTTCCAGAATTGTTTTGGTAAAAATATTGACCGGGTACGGCAGCTCCTGCTGATGATGGTAGTTCACCTTCACCTTCATTGAAACCTTCCCTAAAATATACATTCTGAGCAGACGCTGTTGCTGCAGAAATAGCTACGAACAGGAAGGCGGTAAAAATGCGTAAAAGTCTTTTCATATTTGATAAGCTGGTTTTAGATGAAGCAATAAAGTTATTTTAATATCAGTTGCGGCTTTTGCAGCCTTCAATCTATTCTACGCAAACGATACCGCAAATCACCTGTGTATAACCCTAAAGCCAAGGGAGTATATCAGACCTTATACCTCAAACATATAGTACTGCATGCCAGCTTTTTGAAGCACTGGTTTTGCCACATTGAACACCTTGACGCCCTCAGCGGTTTGTCCTTCAATGCAGCCTACATGTGCATGCCCGTGAAAAGCAGCCGCCACCTGCCTGCGGGCCAGCGGTTCAGCTAGGCGGGAGCATCCAAGAAACGGGAATATAGCTTCCGGTTCGCCAACTACGGTATCCCGTACAGGCGAATAATGCATTACCGCTATCTTCTTCAACCCTTCATGATCCTGGTCTAGCCTGGCAAGCGCCCTATCCAGCCTTAAAGCTTCATCCACTGCCTCCTGTACAAATGCTTTCATAGCTCCCTCCCCAAACATGGAAAGCATGTGGTTATCAAACCCTCCACCAAAACCTTTTACGCCTGCAAAGCCCACATTACCAATTATGACAGCTTCCCCATCCAGTAAATGGACGTTCTCTGTCTGCACCATTTGCCTGATGAGCTTATGCCTGCCTTTTTCAAAGTCATGGTTGCCCAAAACTGCTACTACCGGTATAGTGCAAGACCTCAATTCTTCCGCTAATACCTGTGCTTCACTTTCGTCACCTGTGTCAGTTAGGTCGCCGCAAATAAGCAGCACATCGGCCTGTCGGCTTACCTCTTTAAAGTATTCGGCCCATTTTCCTTTTTCACTTTCGCGCACATGAATGTCGGCAACAGCAGCAATTCTCATCCTGGTGGTTTCTTCGTTCATTCCGTTATACAGTTTTTATTGTGCAAACTTTGTAATCCCATTCTTTGATATCAACAGCATACTGCGTTTGATCTATAACCGGGCCCCTGCATACTTTTTCCATCGGCGGCGGAATTTCATACTGCTCATGTGCCCTGCGCATCAATTCGTCAAAAAGCCACTGCGGAATGATATCGCGGTACTCAGAAGGGTATACAAACTGAAATGATAGTATCTGCATTAGCAGAATATGCCAGTGTGGATCGAGCCTAAACAATATACGTTTCCAATCAAGGTGCTTACCGTAACGGAGAAGTATATGGTTTACATCAGCACCGTCGAAGCGCTCCCTGTTCTGAACATAAATTTTGCACCATACCAATTCCTCAGGCGGGATCATTTTTACTGTGTGACCCAGGAACTCTGCAGTCACAGCATGTTCGTACCAACTGTCATCTACCGTACAAATGTTATTTACAGTATCAAAAATTATATCAATGAAGTAATCGCCATGGTGCACTTTCGCAAGCCACCGGGCATCATATACCTCAGTCTTGTATCCTTTTTCTGCAAAGTACTTCAACAGCAGCGGGTACTCGCTAGGCTTACAGAAAATGTCCAAATCCTTTGTGTCGCGATAGATACCTGTATAATGAAAAAGAGCGAAACCTCCGCCCAACATGAAGTTTACCTTTGAATCAATCAGATACTGTAAAGCTTCTCTATAAAACTCATTTGCCTCTCTCTTTTGCTCTTCCGTTGCTATCATATGTTAGTAGAAACAAAAGAATGTGCCAGTTTATTTATACCACATCAGGCAACCGCCTTAAAATCATGCACTTTGGGGGGAGCTGTAATCAATAACAGCAGCAGCCAAATTAACAGAGATGGCCTGCAAAGGGTACAGTTTTAGAGCCTCCTAAGTAATAAAACGAGGCTCACATGAAGCAAAAACCGCAAAACAAGAAAAATCAGGATCTGGCATCCAATACCCAATCCCCTCCCGAAAGCCAATTGTTGCCCAAAAGGGCAGAAGAGTATATCAAGGAAAGCGGGAAAATTGAAGACTACCCTGACGAGAAAAAGAAACCCGGAAAGTAAGTGCCTTACTTATTGGTTTCGTCCAGCCATTTGTAAAACTCACGCTGCCACACCATAGCGTTTTGGGGTTGTAAAACCCAATGGTTTTCATCCGGCAGGTAAAGGAAGCGCGATTTCAGGCCTCGTAGCTGCGCCGCCTGGAATGCTTGTTGCCCTTGCTCGATGGGCACGCGGTAATCTTTTCCACCCTGAATGATAAAGATCGGCCGGTTCCATTTCTCCACAAAATTGCTTGGGCTTTGCGCAAACGATCGTTGCGCGACTGCGTTCTTTTTTTCCCAGTAAGCGCCCCCCTTTTCCCAGTTTTCAAAAAACATCTCATCGGTAGTTCCATACATGCTCCTGAAGTCGAATACACCGTCGTGCGAGATGAAAGTGCTAAACCTGTTTTGATGCATGGCCGCCAGGGCAAAAACACTAAAACCTCCAAAGCTGGCACCTATACATGCCATGCGCTTCTTATCAATAAACGCCTCTTTCAGCATTGCATCAGCAGCGCTTAAATAATCACGCATAACCTGGCCTCCCCAATCTTTGCTTATTTGCTCATTCCATTTAGTACCATGGCCCGGCATCCCGCGCCTGTTGGGCGCAATTACTATGTAACCTTGGGCCGCCATTAGCTGGAAATTCCAGCGAAATGAATAAAACTGTGTAAGTGGCGATTGAGGACCTCCCTGGCAGTATAACAAAGACGGATACTTTTTGTTTTTGTCGTAGTTGGGAGGATAAATTACCCAAACCAGCATCCTCTTGCCATCAGTTGTGGTTATCCACCTACGCTCTGTGCGTGAGACAGCTATCGTACTGTAAAGGGAATCATTGACCCGAGTAATTTGCCCCATCTTCCCATTGTCTTTTTGAACGCTGAAAATTTCTGTGGCGCGGTTCATATCCGTTCTTGTAACGATCAGCCGGTCGCCTGCCTCTCCCACTATCCCGGTAATGTCAAAATCGCCTTTTGTTATTTGCACTACATCCGGAATCTTTTCAGTTATGCCTATGTTGTCTACCCTGAACAGTTGCATTGTGCCATTAATTGGCGCCCAGAAGTAAAGTAACCTTCCATCGTTGCTCCATTTAAAGCCTTCCACATGAACATCGTCCCTGTGGCGTGTGAGGTTTCTTGGGCCTGCGTCAGTCATGATAATAATATCATTCTTGTCAGCCTCGTAGCCATCGCGCTTCATTTGTAGCCAGGCAAGCACTCCTTCGCTGCTAAACGAAGGATTTACATCGTAACCTTTGTTTGCTTCAGTAAGGTTGATGGTCTTTCCGGTCTCTATATTGTATTCGTAGAGGTCTGTATTGGTGCTGAGGGCATAGGCAGTTCCGCTTTTCTTTTTTGTAACGTAGATAATGCGTTTGCTATCTGGGTGCCATATAAAGTCCTGCTCATCGCCAAAAGGTTTGGTTGGGCAATCAAAGGGCTCGTTGGGCATGATATCTTTTTTCTGCTCCTTGTTATTTACCGGTGCATAGAAAACATGATCGTATTTGCCGTCTTCCCATACGTCCCAATGCCTGTAATTAAGTGAATTGTATATATAGGCATTACTTTTTTGTAGTTCAGGATAAAAGTCGCTCCCGAACACTTTCTGAATTTTTACGCCTTCACTCAACAGAATGTATTTACCATCGGGAGATATGCGGTTGTTTACTACTGCGCTGTCAACATTGTTAACCGGTATAGGGGATCCGCCTTCCACCGGTATCATGTAACCCTGCCGGATAATTTTATTAGCAGCCATATCGGGTGTACCTACAGTATAAATAATATACTTTTGGTCAGCAGTTAAGCCTACCGCTGATACTCGCCCCAGCGTCCACATTAGTTCGGGAGTCAAAGGCTGCTTATGATTCTTTGTATCCTGGGCCTGCACTCCAAGGCAGGCAATGCAAAAAATAAGGAACAGGTAGCGCATAAAATTTCGTGTTGAACGGCAAAGTAACATACCTATTCAACATAACCCAGAGGACCTGGAGGTAAATTAGTTTTTGCGTCGCCGCAATATCACTGATTTGTTATTCTTCAGGTCGCCTGAGAAGTGCACCTCAGTTCGCTTGTTGCCATCTGTTATTACCAATACGCCGGAGTTAGGAGCAATGCTCCCGAGGTTTTCAGCAAACAGGACCACCTGTATGGAATCGCCGGTTTCTTTGCCTACGTGTAAAACTTTGCTTATGGCCCTGTCCGTTAAGCGGAGATGTTCCATAAACACTTTTCCGTTCACAATAATGCTGATGGAATCCCCGTCAACGTAGCCATTGTCATACACGTCAAATCTTACACTGTCTGCAGTTATAAAGACCGTTTGTAACGCCTCTACCTTCCTTTTGGCCAGTTCTACAATTTGCTTGGGAGGTTCAGGAGCCTTTACAATAACAGGCGAAGGTGCTACAGCGGGCGGCTTTTTGGCATTTGCTGTGTCTTGCTGTTTTGGATCAGGGAGTGGAACAATTGATGCAATTTCTTCCTCGGAAAGAAAACAGAGATTTTTCTCTAGCTTTTGCTTTTTAAGTACTGGCAATATCTGGGAACGGTTATAGTTTGCAAGCTTCTGAAGTTTTATTGACCCAGTAACCGGTCTTCCCGCCTGCCGGGTTCGCGTTGTTTGAAACTTCCCTTCAAGAACCGGAACACCATCTTTAAGCAGGTAGTTGAACTCCGAAACCTGCCTAACACCCTTTGGAGGGCGGGTGGGATAATTATCGTACACAAGTTCAATATCAATAAAGATTATTTTTCGGTCATCCTTTACCAATTTAAGCGATTTTACCCCCTGCACCTCTCTTTTATTTAGAATGAAATTAGTGAAACTAAATGCCGTACTTTTCTCTCCTGCATCACAGATTGCTACTTCATACTGCAGGCTAAGCCCTGTGGAATCATTAAATAGCCAGCCTGTCCAAACACCACTGAGATCCTGAGAAAATACGTTTGCTACGGGTAATGACAGAATAAATAGAAAAAGGTATTTCATTAGAACAATAAAAATAGCTGCTTTCTTACAAACGTGGTTATAAAACAAAGCGCCCCGTTACTCCAGGGCGCAATCTCTCTAAAAGGTGTCAATGAATATTATTTCTTACTGTGAAGCGAAAGCAAAGGAACAATGCAGTGGTACGACATCTGTTGGGTGAAACTACTATTGAGGATATTGTCTATCGCATCCCGCTTTGTAGTTAACATTGCCAACATTTGTACATTATTTTCCGTTATGTGGCTCAACATTTCATCATGGAAATCTTCTCCCACCAGGTGAATTACTTCAAATAGCCTTCTTGGATAGGCACGCGTAAGATTATGCTGCACTTTAACCACAGTTTGTGCATGTGTTATCACTTCTTCCGCCCTGGAATCTTCTTCCGAAAATACAACTACACTAAGGTTGGCATTAAACAAATCAGCAACAGCAAAGACAGGTTGCAGTACATCCGGATCCTGCTCCTGGTCAATGGCCAACACTATATTGTACACACCCGACCACTTAAATTGACCTGGTATGCTAAGCACAGGTATTTTACAGTCATTGATAATTTCTGCTACCCTGCTGCCGAATAATTTTCTGCGCAAACCCGACTTTCCGTGCGTCCCCATTACTACCAGATCAGCCTCACAATCGTCAGCGGCTTGAAGAATTCCTGCCTTAACCGAAGATCCCTCGTAAACCTGGTTAAGCACAGTTACTTTTCGTCCATTAATCATTTCGGACTTAAGAGTATCCAGTTTGCGATTTGCGTCGTTAATCAATCTTAGATTGTACTCGTCGATGGATTCTTTGCGTGTACCTGTGCCAGGTTCAAGCGGTTCAATCACATGCACCAGGTGAACTGTTGCACCCGATCTTTCAGCAAAGTTAATAGCGTAATCAACGGCAGATTTGGCGTTAGCGGAGAAGTCTGTAGGAACGAGTAGATTTTTCATTTACGCAGTTTTGTTAAAGATATTGGTCTTTTACCATTTTCGGAAATGATGTGTATCACTATTCATGATGACTTTTATTCCCCAATAACTGCAGTCAGTTTCCTATCACCCATCTCGCTTCCTATAAACCTTAGCTTGCCACAAACAGAAAAAGCTGATCCCCCGGATCAGCTTCAAATTCCTGAAACAAAGGTTCTAAAGGATGTTTACCTGCTGCTCTGCCTGTGGCTGTGCAACACGGTTTTTCCTTCCTCCGCCATGCGAAGCTTGTCCACCCTTACTGGCAATTTCCCTTTGTTTTTGGGGATCCATAGAGGCAAACCCTCTGTTACTTGTATCGCCCTTAGCTGCGGCTTTTCCGCCTGCACTGGCTATACGACGTTGTTTTTCTGGATCCATTGAAGCAAATCCACGGGTAGAAGTACCTCTGTGTTCATTCCTGGAGTCTGGCATAATGAGAATTTTTATAGGTTAACAATGAGCGCTACTCTTTTTTGACAATTTTTTTGCCATAAGTGTATGCTATGCACTAATGGCTGTTTTACAGTTGTTTATGGCTTAGCTGAAACAAAGTGGCTCAAGCAGGTGTAGTTCCTGTTCTACAATTTGCAGCTATGACCGGGGCTTTTACTTACCCTGTGCCCCACTTTCCTTCAACTTTTCCTCGTTAGTATTCTTCTTTTGCTGGTTTGAATTATCCTTCCCCTCCTTACCCTCGCTCCGGCCGGGGAGCCCTGTATTCGCGTCGTCCTGGTCAACTGGCTTGTCATAACTATTCTCAGATGAAACATCAGCATTTCTTCCTTCATCTTGCGGATTCAGGCCGCGGTTTCTGTCGGTTTGCATTAGGTAGATGTTTCTATATATGCCGACAATACCATGCCATGGTGCCCTTAACAGCATTAAAAGTTAGAAAACACTAGTATTCTACAAACTGTGTATCGCTAGAAGTAAGGTTCGCCGTATTAGATTTGTTGAAATATTCCGGATGCAAGTTTCACTAAACATGATAATAGGACATAACCTGGGCAAACCCATAATGGTAGATGTGTTCTACAAAAATAACGGAGTGCGGAAGCCTGTCATCATCTATGCACATGGGTTTGCAGGGTTTAAGGATTGGGGTAACTTCAACCTGATTGCAAATGAGTTTGCGATAGCAGGTTTCACCTTCCTTAAATTCAACTTTTCGTACAATGGTACTACACCGGATG
>JAEZDR010000028.1 GCA_023433265.1 Bacteroidota bacterium
TTTATAACCTCGTTGTTCGGGTTTTCCTATCTTGTAAAAGAAGTATTTATAGATAAGGACGAAAGTGTAGATAAGCAGGTGTTTGAGTACCTCGAACAATTTGTTACGCCCACCAACACCGCCATCATGCAGGGGGTAACTTTTTTCGCCACGCATACTTTTTTAATTCCGGCAAACCTGTTATTGGCTGCCTATTTCCTTTTTGTAAGGAAGCATAAATGGTATTCTATCAAGGTTACAGCCATTGCTTTAAGCAGTACAGCGATGATGTTCTTATTGAAGCAATTCTTTAGCAGGCAAAGGCCGCTGATTCCATTATTGGAAAGTGCAAGAGGGTTGAGTTTCCCGAGTGGCCATGCCATGATGAGTTTCGCCTTCTATGGTTTGTTGATCTACCTTACTCATAAATATGTAGAACGCAAAGAACTCAAGTGGGCAATCATATTCCTGCTGCTCATCTTTATTTTGATGATAGGCTTCAGCCGCATTTACCTGAGGGTACATTACACCAGCGATGTGCTTGCCGGTTTCAGCGTAGGCATCGTTTGGCTCATTTGTTCTATCTACCTCCTCAACAGGTTGGAAAATCTTAGCCGTAAGAAAATTCAGCCGGTGGACGCAGAGGGAAAACCGACGAGCCCCATTGTTTAATGTCCTGCCAATTGCTGTATGGCATTGCGCTAAAAAATAGCCGGTAAACCTCATCCTTACTTTACTTGTTCAACCAGAAAAGCTATTTTTGGCTGCACTTGTTACTGATAAGACACAAAAACCATTTATATGCTTATAGATGAAAAAGACGTTGCCTCCGGTTACGTAAAAAGCGACACCCACAATTACATTACGACAATAGAGTTTTTTCATCCCCAGGGTAATTCTTTGCCCGGTTCAATATTGGAAAAGTTAGCCCAGGAGATTCATTTTCACAGCCATGAAAAGTCCACAAAGGTTATCATCCTGCGTAGCGCAGGCGAAAAAGCTTTTTGTGGGGGCGCTTCCTTCGACGAACTGATGGCTATAAAAAACGAGCAGGAGGGGCTTAGGTTCTTCAGTGGTTTTGCGCATGTAATTAATGCGATGCGCAAATGCCCTAAGTTTATCATTGGACGCATTCATGGCAGGTGCGTGGGCGGAGGCGTTGGTCTTGCGGCGTCTGTGGACTATGCCATTGCCGCTGAGGGTGCTGAGGTAAAACTGAGCGAACTTGCCTTAGGGATCGGGCCTTTCGTAGTTGGGCCTGCGGTGGAGCGAAAGATTGGATTATCTGCATTTAGCCAGCTTGCTACCGACGCAGCCATGTGGCGCAACGCAGACTGGGCAAGGCGTAAAGGTTTATTTGCCGAATTGCATGCCGACAAGGAAGGCATGGACGAGTCTATTGCAAGGCTCAGCAATTCACTGTCGCATTACAGCCCTGAAGCTATGTCTGAACTAAAAAATGTATACTGGCAGGGTACCGAGCACTGGGATACATTGTTGCAACAGCGCGCTGCCATTAGCGGCAGGCTGGTGTTAAGCGAGTTTACCCGCGATTTCATCAGGAAGTTTAAACAAAAGCAACTGGCATAAAAAAAGTCCTGCCGAAGCAGGACTTATATAAATACCCCCAACTGAAAGACTAGTTTTTCTTAAAGCGAAATGCTTTGATAAACGAGTCGCCTATAAACGCATTCAGCACATATACACCTTCAGCAAGGTCGCTGAGGTTTACGGCAAGCTCGTTAGCCCCCTGTTCCACTTTCTCCCGGATGGTCTTAGCCATGCGGCCTTGTACATCAAGTATCTTAAGTATGAGTTCGCCCGACTTGCTTGTAACTACCTGTATGTAGTTAACATCGTCTGTTGGCTGTATACTCTCTACGGTCATAAATGATTAAAGTTAAATGGTGGCAAACAAGGGATTATTTAAACCAAATGCTATGCCATTGCTGTTGCTCCAGGACATAAATAAAGCAGGCACCCAAAAATTCAGGTACCTGCTTTATTTATATACTGCTGCGGAATGCGGGAAAAATAACCTTGCGCAAAGCCTGCAAAAAAACAAAGGGGTTAGCCCAAGGTCCAGTGTACGCAAAGGTTACAGGCTGGTGAGGGCAACAATTGTGTCTGTTTTTCTACGCTGCAGGCAGGCTAAAAATCAAACTCACGGCGTTGCATATTCATCCTTACGCCAATAGAAAATACGTTGAGATTCTCTAACAGCTTCCCATTCTCTTTATACCTTCTCAGCGTGACGTTGGCATCTACATAAAGGTTCTCTATAACCTCGTACGAAGCTGTTAAGCTGGCATAAACAACGTTGGCGGGGGTGCCTGTACCAATAAAGAATCCTTCGCTCCTTGGCCGGTTTGTATATTCATGCAGCACGTTCGAGCCAAAGTTTTTTCCTGCCGAGTCGAGGCCTTGCTTGTAAATCATCACTTTGCCATTGAGGTAAACTTTTGGCAGCGGCTGGTAATTTACCTGGAAGATGAATTCCCTGAAGCCTGCCCCAAGCGGATGGGCTAAAGGCTGGTTATAATTAGAATAGGAGGTGGCGCTATCCCTATGCTGATAAGAAAAGGGGCGAACGATATTCATCTCACCCTGCAGGTCAAGGTTCTTCACACCGAATGCATCAATGTATTTTGCTCCCAGTTGTACACCATGCTTGTTGAGCCAGCTGCCGGCACTGTAATTTTTTACGGCACTCAGCACAAACTCCGTGATCAACAATTGGCCATATACCTGTGCCCTGCCTTTTATATTGGCCTTAAAGTCGGCGCCAATTGTAGCTTTATCTGCGCTACCGTTGTTTCCTTCTATGGCCCGGTAAAATATGATTGGGTTGGCATAGCTTATATCAAATCCCCTTCCGGGCCGGTAAAACATAATGTTCTCAAAGAGGCCAACATTCAGCCATTTGGTAGGTTGATAGCTTAAATGATGCATCACGGTGTACTTCTTCTCTCGCAGTTGATCGCCGCCGCCGCGCCTGAACGGTGCTACCAGCTCAGCGAAAATGTTTGTGTATTTAAGCTTCCATACACGTGTATCGATCTTTAAAAACAGATAGGGCGCACTGAAATCGCTCAACAGTAAGCTGCGGTATCCGTTGCCGATAAACAGTTTATCGTACCCGAACATGAAGTCAAAATGTCTCCCCGCATTGAAGTTGATTCCGCCCCTGGCATCGAAGTAATCCACTGCGTCATTCGCTTTTTCTTTAAACTCCTTATAAAGTGCAGTGCCCGGTACCGCCTGGAATTTGCCTGTAAACGCGCGTACATACCGCGGCGACCGTTCCTGGTTCTCTACAAT
>JAEZDR010000038.1 GCA_023433265.1 Bacteroidota bacterium
CAAGCGGTTAGAAAGTAATCCACAAAACGAGTGTGAATAGCAAAAGAAAAAAAGAAGCAAAAAAAGAAAAACATAGTAGTAATAATAGTAATAATTAAAAAAGTCAACCTTATTTAGGCAAGTACAAGCATTCACTATTCAACATTCACTATTCTCCACACCACCGTCCTCTATCTAGTTAATCACTGCGCGTCATCCTGAGCGTAGCCTCGACGCAGGAGAGGCGAAGTCGAAGGATCTTTCTCTCTCTAAAGCACACCTTCTCCATCACCCCCAAAAACAACCCGTTTTAGGGGGGCAAGTCAGAGGCAAGTCAGAGGCAAGTCCGAGGCTAGTCCGAGGCAAGAGTGAAGCAAGAGCGTCAAAAGCCCTTCAAACAGCTAATCCTTGCAAGGCTGAGAAACGAAGCCACCGTAATTGCGATGAGCCTGCGGAAGAATGAAGCAGGCGAAAGCTTGTCCGACCACCGGCGGAAAGCAATCTCTGTCCTCCGGAGGCCCAAGTCTGTCCTGTCTAAAATCTATGTACTATGTACTACTCCTCATTTCCCCCTCCTTTTCACCCAAACATACACCCGCCCCAAAACCTACTTTCCCATTTATTCCGTTTTATTCCGTTTTATTCCGAATTATTCCGTTTTGTTCCCAATAATTCCGTTTTAGTCCAGTTTGTTCCGTTTTATTCCGTTTTGTTCCCGATTTTTCCGTTTTCTGCACACATCTAGCTGATTATCAGGAGGATCCTGGAAAGACATTCTTGTGGTTGGTTTACAGCGGCGGATGATACAGCCGGCATCCCGACCGGAGCGCGCTCACGAATGGCCACATGCGCGCGTGAAGCGGAGGGATCTATCGACAGTACGATACCTGTGTGTAACGAAAAAGCAACTGGTGAACATTACTAGTCCGATTTATGATTTATACAAGAATGAAGAGGTAGAATGGTAGCAACAAGCTGAAAATACAAAACGTATAACGGAATGGCTTATACTAACTATAATACAAAATGTATAGTGCTAACGCATTCATTTTCAGGAGCTGTTACTCATGGGTAGTGCGTCTTTTAGCAGAAATTAGCGTGTTATGCGGCAGCTTACAGACGACCCCACTCGTAATCGAACCTCTTCACGACACTCTTACCATACAAATCTTTAAGAAAAGATTTTTGTTTTATAAAATATATTTATTGTTTATCAATAAATTTTTATTACTTTTGCAACGTTTAAATCTATGATAAGATGTCAAAAACAAACAACTTCGTATTTTGGGGCTTATATTTTGTGGCTTGGCTCATTTTTGTGGGCTTGTCCATTGAAGCAGGAGGCTTAACAGTAAATTTCTTTTTCAGCATTTACGAACCTGAATTTGTTCAAAATCTTTATCAAAAGTTGGATTTAATTCAACTGTATAAAGACCGTAAACTAGCATTTTTTGGCATCTATAGCTTTATTCTAATCATTTCAATTTTAAAAGCTTGCTTGTTTTACATAGTCATCAGACTAATGCACAAAATGGATTTGTCAAAACCGTTCAACAACTTTGTTTCCAGACAAATTTCACAAATTAGCTATTATACTCTTTCTATAGGGCTGTTGAGTTACATCGCCAGACAGTTAACTAAAAATTTAATGCATCACGGTTTTGACACCGACAGCCTAAACCAATTTTGGGCAGACAGTCAAGCATTCATTTTGATGGGGGCTGTAATCTATATCATTGCGATTATTTTCAAAAAAGGAGTAGATATTCAAAACGAAAACGACTTAACCGTGTAGCCATGCCAATCATTGTAAACTTAGACGTAATGATGGCTAAGCGAAAAATGTCGCTTAATGAGCTATCTGAAAAAGTAGGGCTGACCCTTTCAAATCTTTCCATTTTAAAAACTGGAAAAGCAAAAGCCATTCGCTTTAGCACTTTAGAAGCTATTTGTAAGTCTTTGGACTGTCAGCCTGCTGATATTTTGGAATATGTAAAAGAGCAAAAGGAAAACCAATAACAATTAAAAAGTAAAATAATGAAAAATAAACTGACACATTTTGCCATTCACATTGATGACATTGAACGTGCAAAAAAATTCTATGACGGAGTTTTTGAATGGGGTTTCAACTCATACGGACACGACCGGTACAGAAAGGTCGGTGTAGACCAACATGGAAGGAAAGAAGGGTCGGTGATGGCTATGGACTTCAGCCTGAATGATATGCACTTCCTTGCGCTCAATGGCGGCCCTATGTTTAAATTTACCGAAGCCACCTCCATCATGGTGAACTGCGACACGCAGGAAGAGATAGACTATTACTGGAGCAAACTAACGGACCAGGGAGAGGAAGGCCCTTGTGGATGGTTGAAAGACAAGTATGGAGTATCCTGGCAGGTAGCACCAAAAATACTAGCCGAATACCTGGTGAGTGCAGACAAACATAAAGTGGAGCGGGTAACGAACGCCTTTATGGCGATGAAGAAGTTCAGCATTGCAAAACTGAAAGAGGCTTATGACGGGTGATTAGGATAAACAGGGGCGCATCCTATTCCCTGTTTGAAAGCAGGTACAGCACCGCCATCCGCACAGCCACACCATTTTCTACCTGGTTTAGGATGATGGAATGTTCACCATCCGCAACATCACTGTCAAGTTCCACTCCCCTATTGATAGGCCCTGGGTGCATGATGACGATTTTCTTACCCAGGCTTTCAAGCAGCTTTTTGCTGATACCGAAAGATTGATTGTACTCTCTCAGCGATGAAAAGAGTGGCTGATTCTGGCGTTCCAACTGTATGCGTAATACGTTGGCTACGTCACACCATTCAAGTGCTTTTTTTACGTCATACTCCACCTGTACATCAAAGGCTTCCTGGATGTAGGGAGGAATAAGGGTGGCAGGACCCGACACCATGATGTTTGCTCCCATCTTCTTAAGAAGGTAAATATTACTCAGAGCGACGCGGCTATGCATTATATCGCCAATGATGGCAACATTCAATCCTTCTAAACTCCCCAGTTTTTCAATCATGGAAAACGCATCAAGCAAAGCTTGTGTTGGGTGTTCGTTAATGCCATCACCCGCATTAATGATAGCCGCCTTAATATGTTTTGCCAAAAAATGAGGAGCACCTGAAGCACTGTGGCGCATCACTACCATGTCTACCTTCATGCTCAGGATGTTGTTCACGGTATCCAGGAGCGTTTCTCCTTTGGTGACTGAACTGCTGCTCGTAGTAAAGTTGATCGTATCAGCCGACAGGCGTTTCTCTGCGAGCTCGAAAGAGATTCTTGTTCGTGTAGAATTCTCGTAAAACAGGTTTACGATCGTTACATCCCTTAACGAAGGAACTTTCTTCACCGGCCGTTGCAAAACGTCTTTGAATTGGCTGGCTGTAGATAAAATAAGGGAGATATCTTCTTTTGTGAGGTCTTTAATGCCGAGAAGGTGCCGGGTGCTTAGCTTCATTAAAGAGCAAAGATAAAGTGTTTATAGATGCAGGTACGTCTACGGTAGATTGCAGGTAGCAAAGAGTGGAAAAAATGTGCAGCGAAGGGTTTCTGGTGGCGGAAAACCAAACAAGAGATTAACTTTACCATTAACCAACTAAAAGCCGCATATGCACCCAATTGGAAGAAACATCTTAGCAGTAGTAACCGGATTTGCCGTAGGAAGTATTGTAAACTCAATGTTAGTAAAGCTGGGAACAAACGTAATACCCTTACCCGAAGGTGCAGACATTTCCACTCCCGAAGGCTTGAAAGCAGCGCTACCCTTGTTTGAGGGCAAGCACTTCATCTTTCCTCTCCTTGCGCATGCCCTTGGCACTTTTGCCGGAGCCTGGCTGGCTGCATGGATAGCTGCCAACAATAAGATGAAATTCGCCATTGCCATTGGCGTTTTGTTCCTGTTGGGCGGTATAGCGATGGCTTTCATGGTTCCTTCACCTACCTGGTTTACCGCATTGGATCTTATAGTATCCTACCTGCCCATGGCCTATTTGGGAGGCAAACTAGCCACAAGAAACAGCGATGCCCGCAGGTACGCTTAGATAGCCAAAACTTCTATAGAAACGTGAGCGGCAGCATAAATTCTATGCGATCTGGCTGTGTTGCGCCGGCAATTTCGTAGTCGAGCAAACGGCTATACCTGATGCCGAAGCTAAGCTCAAATTCGTTCCACAGCCGGGTATCGAACCAAAGCTCCCCTCCCACGCTTTTGAAATTAAAGTTGAGCGAGTTATCGAAGTTTGTCGCTACTGCATGGTCATAGAACAATTGGGTTCTCACTCTCCTGAAATAAACAAGATTAGCGAAGCCCCAGTCGGGGTAAACAATCGGAGCGTGATAACCCGCACTTCCTCTGTACATAAGGGGCAGCAGCCGGGTATAAGGTACCACACTGTAGCCTCTTGCAAAAGGCAGTGCATTGCTGAATACCGGGTTGTAGTTTGTGTTTATCTGCTGAAACGCACCTGAGAAGGTAATATTATGCGTCCGGAAAAAAGAAGGCACATTCACCGAAGCTATTCCTATCAACTGTGTGGCACTCCCGGGTAAGTTTACCACATTGCGGTACCGTAAGGAGGTGTTAAGCGCCCAGCGTGGAAGGATGTGCTGTACTGCTTGCTGGCCCTGGATGCGGTAGGATATAAAAGAATTCAGGTAGTTGATATCACGAACAGTAACATTCTTCATACTTACACTACCCACCTTTTCATAATTGAAGGTGCTGCCCACCTGTAAAGCAGATTGATGCCTGCCCGCAGACAATATAAACGGAATAATAAGGCCGGCATTTGCATTAAAGACGTCCCAGTTAACAACCTGGCCGGTGTTCAACCTGCCAGCCCTGTTCATAGTATAAGATAATCCTGTGGTGATGTATGGGTACCAAAAGCCTATCAGTTTATTGATACCTATTTTGTGGCTGCCTTCGTTCTCATTGTAGGTATATTGAAGTTCGGTCTGTACCGTATTAAGTAAGTTTTGCCCGTATATGGTGAAGTTAAACTCGGGTTGTTCGTAATAAGGCCGCCAGCTATGAAAACCCATGAAGCCGCCCAGTTCATTGTATTTACGGGAAGGCAGTTCGAGCGGACGTACACCATCAATGCTTGAACCTTCAAACTTGCCCAGCAATTCGGGCACGTATGGATTCTGGAGGGTAAACATACCAGGGTAAGCGTTTTCCTGCAGTGGTTTAAAGCTGAGTGGCTGGCTGGCAGCGAGAAAACCATCAGCCGTACGTTTAGTATATACCAGTCTTCCATTCCGCGCCATTGGCTGATAATTACCGATAGTAGTACCGGTTAACTGGTAAACCTGTTTGTCCTTTACTGACACTGCAAAAATATTATCTGCATTATCCTTTGAAGCGTTAAACACAATAGTGTCGCCCATCACAAAGGGGTTGGATACAACCGTATGACTCACCGGTGTTATGAAACTGTGGCTACCATCTGCGATGTTGATAATGGCGATAGCCATTTTACCTGTAGTGTCACGGACAGCGGATACGATGAGGGAATCTTTATAAAACCTCGGATAGGTATAAAACAATTTAGATGGGTTTGGAATTTCTGCTTTTACTTCTGCTGTCGATGCATCCAGTAAGTGTAACCTCACGCGTTGATCGCGCGGGACACTTACTGCAACTATCGTTTTCCCATCATTCGAAAATGAAGGTGAGAAATACCTGCCTTTTGTTGTTAGCTGTATTCTGCTACCGGTATAAGCATCCATGATCCTGATGTCGCTATAGGTATGGTAGGTCCAGCGTTTGTCGGGTCTGAATGCTGCATAAAGGATGCGCCCCTTCTTGTAGTCGAAGTATTCGTCACTCATTACGTCTGCCAGGGCTATCCTTTTTTGCTTATCGCCTTTTATCCGGTAAAAAGCAGGAACGCGTTTAGATTGACGCACATATACCACAACGGAACTATCCTCATCAAGGTAAGGTGAATAATAATCGGTCACATTGTTCTTTTCAGCATTTGCCAGCAGTGTTTCATTGGCTTCAAGTAAAGGCTGCAGTACGGAAGCCTGTTTAAAATATTCAAAAGCCGCTTTTTGAAAGTCCCTGTATGTTTGTCCTGAATGTCTTTCCACGGCTTTCGAAAAGGGATAAAACAAGCCTTTGAAACGTACGGCATCGCCTGTTACCTTCTTCCAAAAATCCATACCATGTTTTTGCAAGCCATAAGCTACCATATTATACCCGAAATGGTAATCAGAAGGGATAAAGTGTTTGAGAGAACCATTCCTAAGCTTCATGAAGCTGTATTGCTTGTTAGCCGCCCATATTGACTTGTATTGGTTGAAGAAATAAGGTATCCGTCCTCTGCCATTATTCGTAAGGGCGGTTTCATAAAATGTAGCCTCCCCTTCCCAAAACCAACCGGGAACAGCAGCATTTGCAATCAATAATTGGCCCTGTTGTCCCAGCACTGCCGAAGCAACCTTTGCAAGACCTTTGTTGAAATTATCGAACTGCATTACGTGCCTATACTCGTGCACCGCCAGCGTTTTGTGCCAGGGTGTTATTCCAAGGCTAAAGTTGTTTTGAAGTGGCGTGAGGAAAAACTCGCTACGCCGGGGAGCAAGCTGAACAAATGCATTGCTGTAAGTGGGTGCATCCTGCAATACAATACTGATAGGCTTGAGCGAATGTCCGATAGTATGGGCTGTGGTCCTTGCCTCGTGGTGCGAAATAGCGGCTATTTGCGCCGCAATTGAGTCCAGCCCCATTGGATAAACAATCCTAACGGTATCGGTCTCAATAATCCGCCATTTGTACCAGGGTGGGTTGCCACCAAACTGCTGACCAGAAGACGTTAAGGCTACAAATGCCAGGACCAGGACAAGAAAACATCGTTTCATAAGGACCGTGTGCTTTGGAGTGTAAATTTAAAAGGGCTAAGCGTACTTGCCTGTATTTCATTCATCTATCTTTATACCAATTATGAAAATAGTAACCGCAAGCCCGGCAGACATCGAGGTTATTCGCCACCTTGCGAATGTGATATGGCACGATGCTTACAAGGATATTCTAAGCAAACAGCAGTTGCATTACATGCTGAACAAGTTCTATAGCAAACATGCACTTGAGCAGCAACTTAAAGACGGGCATGTGTTTTTCCTGTCCATTATAAAGGAAAAAGCTGTGGGTTATGCTTCATTTTCAGCATTAGAGGATGGCAGAAACTTTAAGCTTCATAAACTATATGTATTGCCTGAGCAACAAAAAAGCGGTGCCGGGAAAGCTTTGCTTACCGAGGTAATTAAAAGAGTGAACGATGCAAGAGGCAAAAGTCTTTTACTGAATGTAAATCGTAACAACGGAGCATTAAGCTTCTACCAAAAGATGGGATTCGCAATCCTGCGTGAGGAAGACATTGATATTGGGGAAGGATATTACATGAACGACTACGTTATGGAACTACCTATTAATTGATAATCAATTATCAAATTGCATATTCGCATGGCTTTTGCAACGCATACCCATATTTTTGCACACTAAGGATACCTAATGGCTGAGATTCTGATTATTCTGGGGCTTATATTACTTAACGGACTTTTTTCGATGGCAGAGATAGCCCTGGTGAGTTCAAGGAAATCGAGGCTTGAAGCAATGGCTGCAAGGGGGGATGAAAAAGCTAAGAAAGCTTTGGAGCTTTCGTTACATCCTGATACTTTCCTGTCTACAGTGCAAATAGGCATTACCCTGATTGGTATATTAACCGGTATTTTCTCCGGCCAGCGGTTGAAGGAGCCAATAGCACTTTGGCTACAGCAGTTTCCTTCCGTGGCAGAATACAGCAGCGGCATTGCTACCACCATACTCGTAATTGCCATTACCTACCTTACATTGATTTTAGGAGAGTTGCTACCCAAAAGAATTGGTCTTAGCAACCCGGAGCGTATTGCCAAGTTGGTGGCAGCGCCCATGCGGGTTACCTCTATTGTTACCCACCCTTTTGTGTGGTTTTTAAGTAGGTCCACAACATTACTCGTGAGGCTTATGGGAATCAAAAACACAGAAAACCAGGTAACAGAAGAAGAAATTAAAGCCATCATAAACGAGGGCACCGAACATGGCGCTATTGAAGAGGCTGAACAGGAAATAATTGAAAGAGTGTTTCATTTGGGTGACAGGAATATCACATCGCTGATGACCCATAGAAACGACATCGTTTGGATTGATAGCCAGGCAACAGTAGCAGAAATTAAAAAAATTACCCGGGAAAGAACATTTTCAGTTTACCCTGTTTGCGACGGCGGAATCGATAATTTAAAGGGCGTAGTTTATTTGAAAGACTTATTCTTAAGTGACAAGCATACCATTGCCGACGATTTGATAAAGAAAGGCACATTTGTACCGGAAAACATTACAGCTTACCAGTTGCTGGAGCGTTACAAAGAATCCAAGAGCCATCATGCATTTATCGTGGATGAATATGGTACTGTACAAGGGATCGTAACGCTTAATGATGTTTTAGAAGCCATTGTGGGAGAACTTGCTCCGGCCGACCCCGATGATTATGAAATTGTAGAGCGGGAAGACGGAAGTTACCTGGTAGATGCACAGATTCCGTTTTATGACTTTCTTTCCTATTTCGAAAGCGAAGATATGATTGCACCGGAAGCCCAGGACTTTGATACCCTCGCTGGTTTCATTATTCAGCAACTACAAAAAATACCCGTAACAGGCGAAAAGTTTGAATGGAAGAACTTTAGTTTCGAGATTATTGATATGGATACTCAACGCATTGATAAGGTGCTGGTTGTTTACAAACCGGACAAGCAAAAGGGTGATGCTGAGGATGAATAAGTTTGAGAGCAAAACATGAGAGATCAATAATGGCCAAAGTCAAACATTACCTTTCACTGGTTAAATTTTCGCATACCATTTTTGCAATGCCCTTTGCAATGATAGGCTTTGTACTAGGCGTATCAGCATTACCAGAAAATAGCTGGAAAGGATGGAATATCCATTTTTCAACCGATTCCGACGTCAATTACATTATCACGAAACTGTTGCTCGTATTGGTGTGCATGGTAAGCGCCCGAAGCGCGGCGATGGCCTTTAACCGTTACCTGGACAGAAACTTTGATGCAAAAAATCCTCGTACTTCCATTCGTGAAATTCCGGCCGGAATAATAACAGCCAACGGAGCTTTATGGTTTACCATCTTTTCCAGTCTTGTGTTTACGGTGGCTACCTACTTTATTAATACGATGTGCTTCCTGCTTTCTCCGGTCGCATTATTTGTCATTCTGTTCTACAGCTTTACAAAACGATTTACTTCCCTTTGCCACCTCGTGTTGGGCCTTGGGCTGGCTCTTGCGCCAATTGGAGCCTACCTGGCAGTAACGAATCAATGGGCAATAATGCCCGTATTGTTCTCTTTTACTGTCTTGTTCTGGGTTAGCGGGTTCGATATTATCTATGCTATGCAGGATGTGGAATTTGATAGGGAACATGCATTACATTCCATTCCTGTTGCACTTGGCAGAAGAGGTGCGTTGAACCTTAGTAACGTCTTACATATCCTGGCCGGACTTCTTGTAATTGCAGCAGGGTTTTATGGTGAAATGGGATGGCTATATTGGTTTGGCGTGGTTGTTTTTATCGGCGCGCTTGTATACCAACATTCTATTGTGAGCCCAAACGACCTCAGCCGGGTAAACATAGCTTTTATGACGGCAAATGGCATAGCAAGTGTAGTTTTTGGATGCTTTGTAATTGCTGACATTCTATTAAAATAATAACTACTGCCGTTCACTCTCTAATAAAGCGGTTTTACGCAGTGTTATTATAATGCCTCAATATGACCCATAAAAAGAGAAGCTTATTTTTACGGCATGGCTCGAATAATGTGTATTGACTATGGCTTGAAGCGCATTGGTATAGCAGTTACCGATCCGCTGCAGATTATAGCTACAGGCCTGGTTACATTAGGCCCTAAGGAATTGTTCCCGTTTCTAAAAAACTATTTCACTGTAGAAGGGGTTGAACTGGTACTTGTTGGCCTGCCGTTAAACCTGGACGATTCAGAAACAAATGCTACCGGGCCGGTAAAGCTATTTATCAATAGGTTTAACAAAGAATTCCCCAACCTTCGCATCGAAACTATTGATGAGCGATATAGCTCTAAGCTTGCCAGCCGTGCAATGGTAGAAATGGGTATGAAAAAAAAGAACAGGCAGGACAAGAAAAATGTAGATGTAATAGCCGCCACTATGCTACTCCAGGAATACCTGGAAAGAAAATAACACCAGGTATCTTTCTGTCTCAATAGCCTCGTATTCTAATTGTCAGTTTATCATTGTGAACGAATGCTGAGGCAAAGCCTCCCGGTTCCACTGCAATACCATCAGTTCCGGTGTTGTTATATATAAAAAACTACCGGCAGTTTTTGCCGGTAGTTCCAGTTCCACTTAACTTTCGTTCTTCACACGTTAATGTGCAGTTCTGTGGGTATGCGTCCTATATGTATGCCGCCTATGATTCGCTGGTAGCGTACCAACTTCTTTTTCCGTCATAGTTGCTGCGGCAATCTCAGAAATACCTAATATTAAGTGCGGCAGGTACACGTACTCATTAAAGCCGAATATCCATGGACTGGCAGCTAAGAAAATACCACCAATGATGTCCAGGGTAAGATGCGTCTTCATACTCAATGTTTTAAACACACCATATTCGTACCTCGTGAGCATACTGTACACCAGGACGCTAATACCTAAAAGTACAGGCACCCAGGTTTCTGCGCCTCCTTCATTAAAGCCAAACAGCCAGGGCGAAGCTATTAATAAACCACCCATGAGATAGTCGAGTATCCCATGTACCCTTGTTGAAAATAGTTTCATATCACTCTATTTGCCTTTAATAGGCGAATAACGATGCCATAAAGTGCTAACAAACGGTAAAGGAAATAGAATGAAATAATAAAACGTGTACTGCTGCTGGCACAGCCTTTGGATACTAGTGGATTAGTAAAGCTGAAAGGGATGGAAGAAGCAAGGATCGATTTTGATAATAATAATGACGTACTATATTGGGCCAGTAGGTTTAGAACCACTAAGGCCCAATTAATTGAAGCTTACCATAATGTAGGGTCGAACCTAACCACTGAATTATTCAGCTATTTTGCCGGCAAGCTTAACATCTATTCAACAAGGGATACTAAAGATATTTACTAGACCCTGTTAGTTTTTAGTAAACAGCCTCCAAAAGTCTAAACCAAGGGCATAAGCCATCAGGCCTAATAACAATATCATTCCAATCATTTGGGCTATTTCCATGAATTTGTCACCGGGTTTATGACCCGTAATCATCTCATACAAAGTGAATAAAGCATGGCCGCCATCCAGCGCCGGAATAGGCAAGATGTTCATAAATGCAAGTATGATTGAGAAAATTGCGGTAAGCGTCCAAAAGCGTTGCCAATCCCAAACACCCGGAAAAGTATTCCCTATGCTTATCACGCTACCTAATGAATCTTTAGCCGCAACCTTACCCGTAAATATTTGTTTAAGCCCTGTTACATATCTACCCAGCGTTTCAAAGCACTGGTTGATGCCTACGGGAATACTTTCAGCAAACGTGAATTCCTGAACTTTCGTTCCAAATATTTTTGCTGGTGACACAGGTAAAAATCCAACTGACGTTTGTTCCAACTGCGCTTTTACAACAGCGGTGTCGCCTCCCCTTAGTACGGTTAGCGAGATTTCTTTACCCGGAAAGGCTTGTTTTAAACTGTCAAATTGATGAAAATAGGGGGTCGCTATATTATTGATAGCAACAATCGTATCATTTTTCATCAGCCTGTCCTGTGTAAACTTTGCTTTCTCAGTTACAGAGTCAACAATTACCGGAACCAGGTAATTAACGAAACCCTGGAGCTTGTTCTTATTAAGTTCGCTTGTAAATCCGTCCGGTACGGCAAGGTTCATCATCTTTCCGTCGCGTTGAACCTGCATCGTATGCACCTCTTTAAGTATGATATCTACCCCCACCACTTCAATACTTTCAAAAGGTTTCCCATCCAGCGTCATAATCTTGTCGCCCGTTTGTAAACCCATTTTGCGGCCTAGTGTATCTGCATAAATGCCGGTGGTTACGTTTTCAGCAGGTATATACTCTTTGCCCCAGGTCCAGACAATTAAGATAAAAAGTACAAGGGCAAGAATAATGTTTACAACTACTCCTCCTATCATTATAATCAGTCGCTGCCATGCCGGCTTGCTTCTAAACTCCCACGGTTCTGGAGGTCTTTTAAGTTGTTCTTTGTCCATACTCTCGTCCACCATGCCTGCAATTTTCACATAACCTCCAAACGGTACCCATCCCAGGCCATATTCGGTTTCCCCTATCTTCTTTTTCCATAAGCTAAACCAGGGATTGAAGAACAGGTAAAACTTTTCTACTTTGGTTTTAAACCATCGTGCGGGCAAAAAGTGTCCTAATTCATGAAGGATAACAAGGATTGAAAAGGACAAAATGAACTGTCCTGTTTTCACAAGCACACCGGACCAATCTATTGCTAAAAGCGTCATTTGCTGTATAAATCTTTATTGCTGAAATTACATTTGAATCATTGTTGCCGCAAAATTTCTTGCTTCAGCATCACTTTCAAAATATTGTTCAAGAGTGGGATGCTGGATAAACGAAATCTTATTCATCGTGCGTTCCACCATCTCTGTCATATCCAGGAAACCGATCCTGTTTTTTAAAAAAGCATAAACCGCTATTTCGTTGGCAGCATTTAGTACGCAAGGCAGGTTTCCGCCTTTTTGCAAGGCATCCTGTGCTAATAAAAGATTTCTAAATGTTCTTGTATCAGGTTCTTCAAACGTTAATGTATTAGGCCGTTTGAAGTCGTAACGTTTAAATGAGTTTGTTATCCGGTTTGGAAATGCAAGTGCGTATTGAATGGGCAACTTCATATCCGGTAGTCCCATTTGCGCCTTCACGCTTCCGTCTTCGAACATTACCATGCTGTGGATAATACTTTGAGGATGTATAAGCACCTGAATTTGTTCGGGTGCAAGGTTAAATAGCCATTTGGCTTCTATCATTTCCAGCCCTTTGTTCATGAGGGTGGCAGAATCAATCGTAATTTTTGCACCCATCGTCCAATTAGGGTGTTGCAATGCATGGTCGCGCTTAACGTTTACAAGAAAGTTAGGTTTCTTGCCAAGGAAAGGTCCGCCACTCGCAGTGAGTACGATTTTTTCTATTGGATTGCGCCCTTCGCCCACAAGGCACTGAAAAATGGCTGAATGCTCGCTGTCAACAGGGATAATTGGCACTCGCTTCTCTCCTGCCTTTTGCATTACAATGTCCCCTGCTACTACCAGCGTCTCTTTGTTGGCTAGAGCGATTGCTTTCCCATTGTTAATAGCTTCCAGGGTTGGTTTAAGCCCTGCATAACCTACTATAGCTGCCAACATCATATCGTAGATGTCCATTGCAGCTACTTCTACCAACGACTTTTCTCCGGCAAATACCTTCACCCCTGTAGCTGACAAAGCATTTTTTACCTGCTCATACTTTTTGTCGTCAGTAATGACCACCACATTGGGATTGAATTTCAGTGCCTGTGCGATAAGAAGATCAGCATTGGTATATGCCGTAAGCACCTCCACGGTAAATTTATCAGGATTTGCCTCAATTACATCAAGAGCCTGAGTGCCTATAGAACCTGTTGAACCAAATATTGCAATTCTTTTTTGCGTCACTTCTTTTTAAGTTAGCCTGTTTTTTAAGGCGGTAAAGATATAGGTTTAAAAATAAGCTGGTTAGCTAGGGTTCTTTCCCATGATGCTTATCTTTCGATATACTGACTAAGTATATCAGCCAATATACGGTCATTACTCAGCCGCGGAACCTTATTCTGCCCCCCCAGCTTGCCAACGCTTTTCATATAATCAATGAATGCATTCTTTTTCAGAGGCCTGATGAGCAGTGGGTTAAGAATATTACCAGCTACAAGATCGTCATAGTAAACATTCTTTTTCCTAAGATTGTTATCTACAAGCCGGGCAAAAGCCTCAAGGTCAGCGGGCTTGTTTTCAAACTCAATGAACCATTCATGATAGCTTTTTCCCTCCTGTTGCTCAACATATGGAGCTACAGTGAATTCGGTGATATGAATGTTTTGTTCTTTAGCGGCTGACATCAAAGCCTGTTCTACTTCTTCTGCAATTACATGCTCGCCGAAAGCAGATATAAAATGTTTAGTACGGCCCGTAACGATTAATCTGTAGGGATTGGTGCTAACAAACTTTACTGTATCCCCAATATTATATCCCCATAAACCTACATTGCTATTGATAATAAGCGCATAGTTCTCTCCCACCTTTACATCTGCAAGCTGCAGTCGCGTGGGATTCTTCCCGAAAATCTCTCCCGCCGGAATGAATTCGAAGAAAATGCCGCTATTAGTATTAAGAAGCAGGCCTTTTTCTTTCTGACTATCCTGGAACGCAAAAAAACCCTCAGAGGCTGGAAAGGTTTCGATAGAATCGATAGTTTTTCCTATTGTGGCGAATAACTTAGCCCTATATGGTTCGAAGTTTACCCCACCATAAACCATAATAGAGAAATTTGGAAATAGCTCCGCTATATTTTTACCGCTTTTTTCTACTAACCTATCAAAATACATCTGCATCCAGGGGGGAATGCCGCTAATAAGCGTCATGTCTTTGTCCAAAGTCTCCGCTACTATCTTGTCTAATTTGGTTTCCCAATCATCAATGCAGTTGGTTTCATAGGACGGAAGTTGGTTGGTTCGCAAATATTTTGGAACATGATGGTTTGCTATTCCGCTTAACCTACCTGTAGGTATTCCGGCAACTCTTTCAAGTTCTGGTGAACCACTTAGAAATATCATTTTACCACTGGCAAAACCGTAATTGCCGGTTTCAGCCATATAACAAAGCAGTGCATTCCGTGCACTGTTAATATGGTTAGGTATCGAATCTTTTGTTATAGGTATATACTTTACCCCGCTAGTGGTGCCGCTGGTTTTGGCAAAATAGATGGGTTTTCCTTTCCATAAAACGTTTTCTTGTCCTTCCTTGATCTTATCAATATATCCCCTGATCTGCTCGTAATCCCGGATCGGAACCCTTTGCTTAAAATCCTGGTAACTTTTTATCGATGCAAAATCGTGGTCTTTTCCAAAAAGCGTCGTTTTACCCTGGCTTACCAGGGAAGACATAATTTTTTGTTGATCTTCAACTGCTGAAGCCATTCCGCGCTTCACCTGCTTATATACATAGTTGGCAAACGGCCGGGCTAATAATGATTTCAGGTTCATCGCAACGAGTTAAAGGCGACAAATGTAAGGAATAGTAAACCTACGATGCCGGGTCTGCATCAATCTTGTTTTTACCCAACTTGCTATCAACTTCTTCAATTTTCAACGTAATTTCTTCAATTGATCGGGAAACTTCGTCTATCCTGGATGGTAACCCGGCTATATTAATTTCCACCTCCCGGATCTTATCTTTTATTTCCTCCATCTCCCTCTCCACTTCTTCTATTTTCTGCTTCTTACCTTCAATACGGGCTTCAGTCCTCTCTTTGAACGATGCCGACCATGCTTCATCAAATTGCTTTTGTAACTCGTCTATGTCATCGTAAAGTTTTACAAGGAAGTCCTGTTGGTTCCCTAATCTTGATTCCAGCTTTACCAGAAACTCTTTTTGACTGATGGAAAACTTGTCTAGCTTCTCTTTGTACTGATGCTGCTTTCCCAATCGTTCTTTCAGCATGTGAAGAAAGTTGTTCTGCTTTTGCACCCACTCTGTTTTCCTTTGCTCACGTTCTTCTTTCTTTTTCCTGGCCTCCGCTTTATAAGCCTCCCAGGCTTCGTCCTGCACTTTCTTACAGTTGTCTATGGCGGCAAATAGTTGCTTCCGGTGTTCCCAGGTAAATGTATTCTGCAGCTCAATCGCTAAATTCCTTATGTCCCGTAGTATTTCTGATTGTGTTTTAAGTGGATTTCTCTGGCATTCAAGCTCATCCTTTTTCTCTGCTACAGTGAGCGTCAGATTGCTTTCCCTTAGATTAGTTACAAGCTCATCAAGCGACTTGGCGCTTAGGCAGGCATCATCCGTGCTTAAAGTTCGAAGTGCTTGCATAAAAAGGAGCGTTATCCTTTCTGACTGGCTTGCTTTCTTCTCGCGCTCTTCTTTCAGTGCGGTATAATAAACATCTTCAAGGGTGCGTAAACACTCCCGAACTTTGATAAATTCATCCCAGGTTTTATTTCTTGTTAGCTTGTCTGGCCAATGTGGTTGTTTAATAAACTCCACCAATCCATCTGCTTGCGACCTAAGCCTGGTAAATACTTCACGCGACTTTTCCTGGCTTCCAACTTCCAGTTTATTAACTGCAGCGGCAAAGTCTGCCACTCGCCGGTGAGCTTCTTCAGCAAAGCTTTCCTGCTCCTGGCTTGCTGCCTCCATCTTCTCATGAAACTTGTTTGCAATACCGCGATAGTGATCCCATACTTCTTCCTGTTGCGTTTTACTTGCAAATGATATTTCCTTCATCTCAGCAAGTAAGGCTTTACGAAACAAGATAAGTTCTCTTCCATCACCTGTAGCAGGGTCAAAACACTCAACCAGCTTTGCGAAATGATCTAACTTTTCAATTAATGCTTCTACCATCATAGTCTAGGCTGCAAACACTAAAATAATCCCTTTTCATCTATATCCGCGGTAAACAATTGTCCGGAACATTTCTAAAAAGAAACATGCTTTCGCCCGCTTGCCAGCCTTAGCCACAGGTAACCGACCCCTATAGATAGAAATGATGCGACAAGAACTGAAATCTTTGCCATGTCGGCCGTTGCCTGGTCAAAAGCCAGTGTCGCAATAAAGATGGACATAGTAAAACCGATTCCGGCTAATATACCAGCCCCGATCATTTGAAGCCAATTTACCTGGGCAGGCAGTTCAGCTATTTTTACCTTGACCAACAGTAGACACATCAACGTAATGCCTAAAGGTTTACCCACGAAAAGTCCCAACAATATCCCCAGGCTCATATCGGAAATTAGGCTAGCAGAGAAATTTGCCGGGAAAACAATTGCTGTATTGGCTAATGCAAACAAGGGCATAATTAAAAAATAAACCGAGTGGTGAAGCTTTATTTCCAACCTCTGTACATGGTCAATCGGCACCAGGAAAGCAAATAGCACACCCGCTATTGTTGCATGAATGCCACTGTTTAGCATACAATACCACAGGCCCAGGCCTGCCACTATAAATGGGATGCTCAGTCGCTTAGTTTTCCTTTTGAAAGTAATGGTAAGGATTGCTATACCCGCTGCTGCAATAAGGTAGTAAAAGTTGATAGCTCCCCCATAGAACAATGCAATTACAATAATTGCTCCCAGGTCATCAATTATCGCAAGCGCAGTGAGGAATATCTTTAAAGCCAAAGGCACCCGAGGCCCCGCTAAACTTGCCACCCCAAGGGAAAAAGCAATATCCGTTGCGGTAGGCACTGCCCAGCCACTACTGTATTCTCCTCCTCCATTTAGTAATAAATAGATGACTGCAGGGAATAGCATACCTCCTACCGCAGCAACAATAGGCAACATGGACTTTCGAACAGACGAAAGTTCTCCACTCACTAATTCCCTGCGTATCTCCATCCCAACAAGGAAAAAAAATACACTCATTAAACCATCATTGATGAAATGGACAATACTGTGAGGCAGATGCACCGCATGCATGAACGGAATTTCCGTTAGCCAAAGATTAACATACCCGGCAGTAAAAGGAATATTAGAAAGTAAAAGCGAAATGCTGGTGCAGCTAAGTAACATTACACCAATAGCACGGCTATCATGTAAAAACTCCTTCAGCGGGTGTATGAATCTTGTACCCAGGAAACTGAAAATACCAGTGTTTTTCATTTAGTACTAATAAATAGGTCCGCTTTAGACTTGGGTCTTCTGCTTCCGAGCCACTTAAACCCTCTTACTCTTAATTGTTCGTGGTTCACCTGTCCCATTGGATAAGATGTACCCCGTACACCCGTTCGTAAAGCTACTTTCTGAGGTTCACGGTTTTTAAAATAAACATCAATTGCATCTGCTGTGCTTTGGTTCACACCCACCAACTTTGCACTATCGTCCTCAGCATAATAAATACTTTCGGCATTTCCTTTTGCCCTCAGCGAATCAATGTTGCCATCAATAAAATATCCTGTAATGGTGCGACCTTTAACCTGGTTGAAATAATTATAGTTCTTGATCTGGCTTATAGCGAGCCCGTTTTCAAACACCCGCATCAGTTCCGGCTTTCTATGCCTCGTAAAAAGATAGATGGTATCTCCTGAAAGCTGGTTCCCTTGCGCCCAAACTACCGGATTCTTGAAAAGCCGAAACACAGAGTCCTCCCCGGAGTAGAAAAGACTGTCACCCACCGCCTGCAAAGAATCGGAGAATATCCTCACATTATAGTAGGCTTCAAAAAAACGGTCTGAGGCCGTGTCCACTTTTGAACTGTCTATTAAAGGGCGTTCCCTAACGGGAGGCACGGTTCTGAACTCTCTAAGACGGGTAAGCCTGGATGTGTACAGTGTGTCGGCCGCTATAAATAACGAGTCCCCATCCTGCTTAATAGCCATCACCGGCGATTGAGTCGCAAGAAGGGAGTTGGTGTTTCTATTGCTCTTGATGTTGTTAGCATACATAATAAAACCCTGGGCGCTATCCCTCAAAATCACATTCCCGTTAGCCTCACCAAACCCTGTTTTATCATCATTTGCAACCTGGTCTGCAGTGATGCTTGTGGTGCCATCAAATATCTGTGGACGTTTGCCGAAGTTTGCCCTCTTATTCTTTAGATCGTAAAAGCCGCTGCTTGTTACTACCCGTTGATCTTTGCTTTTTATATCGGTCCTTGTAACAAACGTGGCGATCTCCGAATCTACATTGTAAAGCAGCGAGTCGCTTGAAAGCGTGTATTCAGGATCAACTAGTAATACCCCTCCTTTAAAAAAGACATCCTTGGTGTCTCCATAATAGGTTCCTTCCCGACTGGTAAGAACTGTACTCCCGTTCACCACTCTTCCGCCCTGCAAATAAGTGGCTATTTTACTGTTAACATTATATTCGAGCTCAGGGGTCGTAAGCGTTCCTTTGCCGTCTGTAAGCCTTACATTGTTGCTGAGGTACGCCAACTTGGTATTGCCATCGTACCTGGCGTACTCGGAATAAGTATGAATGCTGTCTGCATCATTGATGTGTATCTTCCCGAAAGCCTCTAAAGTATTGGTCCGCCGGTTTATTACTGCACTGTCGCAGTAAAAGGTAGTTCCCTCTTGCTTTACAATTACATTGCCTCCTAACGAATTAAATTCATCACCCGTCTCTGTTTTTCTAAAGTTGAGCCTGTCTGCCTGTATAATCTCGAGCGGCTTCTTCTGCTGTGCGTACGATGGCAGGTAGCTTACTAACAGGATGAATACAAGAACGGGTTGTAGCCACTTCAACTGCATTAGCGCTTTGCATTTGCCGAATCAACCAATGGAGCAGTAAGGTAGCCATCGTTTGCCGTCTTACGCCCAAATACAGAAAAGTTCAGGTGAACATAGCGCTTAGGATTTACCCTAATGTCGTCCATCAATATATTAAGACTACGCGCGGTATTGTTTAAATGCAGGTAAAGCTGCCTGTCATTAATTAATGCGCCAAGCGAACCTTCATTTGAGTTAATCTTGGCTACAGCCTGGTTAAGAACTATCGAAGTTGAATCCAGTTTATCAATGATAGATTTGATATCCGCTTGAGCCAGGTTGGCTGACGTCTTATCCAGATTTGTCATCACATTATTGATCTTACCGTTATTGTCGGCAAGATTCCGGGTAAAGTTGTTTACATTATTCACCGTGCCCGTTAATGCGCCTGACTGAGGATCCAACATTCCCTGTAATGATTTTGATGATACAGCAATGCTTGCGCTTGCATGATTCAGGTTACCTAACATTGCGTGTAAATTGGCCCTGGCCGTCGGATTCAGTACTGTTTGTACACTCCGTAGCACAGAATCCAGGTCACGTAACGTAACCGTTAACTGATCTGCTACAGGACCCACTTTAGCGCTCAACTCGTTGAAAATGCTTGACTCTCCAGGCTCCGTACGGATAGTATCTCCATTGGCAAGGTATCGCGTACTGTTGCCCAACTCTATTTCGATAGATGGTGCAGACAGCGGGTTTGATTTAATGTAAGCAATTGAGTTATCAGGAATATTAAATTCATCTTTTAGCTTTATAGCAACCAATATGCTCCTGAGGCTTTTGTCAGCTTCCTCTATTTCGTGTACTGTTCCAATTTGAAAGCCGTTGACCCGTACGGGGTATGAGGGCATGATACCTTTTGTATCCTGGTAGCGAGCATATATAAAATTGCCTGTAGCAAATACATTTTTCCCTTTTAAAAAGTTGAAGCCAAGTATCAAAAGCGTAACGGCAATAGCAGTTAGCGCACCAATCTTAGTCTCATTATTGATTTTCATCTACTATTTGTTTGTTCTAAAAGCCTTACGTGGCCATTAAACCCTGTTCACTCAAGCATTATGCCACGGGCAAGGGCAACAAATGTAATACAATTAGAACTCCTAATATATACAAGACAGAGGGCAAACCCGACAGAGGTAAAACCAGGGGTAGGTTACAACTTTGGAAGAGACAATTGATAACGCTTAAGCGCTTTTACTATGGCCTTAGCAATTTCCTGCTGACCTTTAGTGCTGTTCAGGTACTTTTCTTCCTCTGGGTTACTTATATAACCGGTTTCTACCAGCACGCTTGGCATTGCAGTGGCCTGTAGCACCCAAATGCCTACCTCCCGCTGCCTCGCCTCCCTGCTTATCCTGCCAACTTTTTTAAACTCATCTTCTATTGTTATGGCAAGATTAGCACTGCGGGTAAAGAACTGCTTGGTTTTTAGCGAGTACATGATCATCTTTTCAGGAGAATCCGGGTTAAAACCGCGCACCTGTCGTGCCAGGACACTATCCATATACAAAGCCTCGTTTTCCCGCATCACCTTTTCTTTCATTTCGTTTTTGTGAGCCCCCCAGATGTATGTTTCAGTACCCCGAGCCGGGTTGGGAGTAGTCCAGGTTTTATAAACCGGAACTTTACGCTTGCGCTTCTTCTTTTTCGACCCCTCTTTTACGTAATAGCTGACCGTCTTTGTGCCTTTTTGCTCCCTATGCACCTTAGGCGCTGCTGCATTACAGTGGATTGAAATAAAAAGGTCTCCTTTGTTCGAGTTGGCAATTTTTGCTTTGGTAACTGGGTGCTGGAAAACATCTGTCGTACGGGTCATTACCACTTTTACACCGGGCATTTCGCTTTTAATAAGTTTAGCCAACCTATTCGCCACTGCCAGAGCAATATCTTTTTCTTTGGAAAATTTACCGACTGCTCCACCGTCATGCCCGCCGTGACCTGCATCTATTATGACTGTTTTAAGCTGATTTTGCGCTTTTCCGGGAATAACGATGAGTGAGCAGAACAAAAATATCAAGAAAGCTAAGCGGTACATTATTTACCCTGGCTTTGTACACCTTTGATCGTTCCACTTTCCAAGGCGGCTTTATACTTGAGAATGGCATTTTTCATCGACTCGGTAAGTTGATCCTGGCCTTTTTCGCTATTAAGATAGGCTTCGTCTTCCGGTGTGCAAATAAATCCCGTCTCTACCAGGATGCTCGGCATCGCGGTGGCCTGCAATACCCAGATTCCCTGGTGGTTTCTTTGTTTTACCCCGTAGCTTGGCCGGCCAAGTGTTGCAAATTCTTCTTCAACAAGTTCAGCCGCTAATTGGCTGTTTTTGAAATATTTTGCTGTTAGAAGGCTGGCTTTGATATAGGCTTCGGGAGTGTCAAAAAACTGGAAGCTGCTATCGGCCTGTTCCCCGCTTTCATCCTGCACAAATTGTTTCTTTTGGTCGTTTTTGCCTACTGCCCAAATGTATGTTTCCGTGCCGGTTACTGTTTCCGGAATTCTTACGCGTTTGTATGCTGTTACAGTTCTCGTCTTAGCAACGCGCTTCTTCTTTTTTCCTTTTCCTGTGGTTACATAGTACGTTTCTTTCCTCGTACCGTTTGGTACGTTTCTATACTTAGGTGCAAGTGAGTTTACATGAATAGATACAAACAAGTCGCCTCTTGCTTCGTTGGCAATTTTAGCCCGCAATCTGTTTGCTTCATTTTTATTGTTAACATCACCGGGGAGATTTTCATTCGTTCTTGTATAAACTATGTTTACTCCAGGTATCACATCCTGAAGCTTCTTTCCAAGTTTGAGCGCCATCTGTAGGGTAAGCTGTGCTTCATTGCTATATTCACCAATTGCACCGGGGTCGTTTCCGCCATGACCAGCATCTATAACAATTGTCTTAATGGCTTGTTTTCCTGCTTGCGCCAGGGAAACAAGTGGAGAGCTGAAAATGCCTATGCAGAGCAGGGTGAATATATAAACAAAGGATAAGGTTGTTCTTTTAAACATAGTTGCTAAGGGTGTTGTAGTATGCAAAAAAACCGCGTAAAGGTAACAGAAAGGGTTATAGCCCTATCTCCCTTTTTATTGACACGCCAATTTAGTAAAAGTAAATGCCGGCTAGTGTTAAAAGGTATATAAGGTAACAGGCTTTTACAGCCTAAATTAAAGAAGGAGGCCCAGGCCTCCTTCGAATATGTGAATAAGTATTAGCTTATAAGATTTTAAAACGAGCGCCCACATAAAACATCCTTCCTCCTATTGGTCCCCAAACCATAGAAGCATCAAAATGTTGGGAATAAGGTTGGTCTGCTGCAATGATTACTGCCTCCTGGAAGAAGTTAGTTAGATTCTCTCCTCCTATATAAACATCAAAGGACTTTTTCTTTCCAAACGTTTTTGTTACCTGGGCATTCATCATCACATAAGAGGGGGATGAAGCCGGCATTCGGTAGGCCGCGGGATTAGTTGCTGTAGATGGAATGCGCTTACTGCCATTGTGACTAACCGTATAATCAAACTTCCAGCCTTTTGTTTCATAGGCAAGGTTGGCAAAGGTTCTATGCGCCGCAGTGAACGGTTTTTGCAGTAGTTGTTTTCCGTAGGTGGTTTTAACGTCGTAATACCGGTAAGCTACTTTGGCAGTTAAGGCTTTTACAGGTTCAAAGCTGAGCTCGGCCTGGTAACTGTTTGAATAGCTCTTGCCCTCAAGGTTATAGAATCTTACCTTACCGGGGTTTTCCACATCAACCACCACCTGGTTTTCAAAGTCGTTCCTGAAGAAATCAACACTAAGCATTGCCGCGCGGTTGAACAATTTAAACTTCTGGTCCAGGCTAATGCCCTTGTTCCACGAAACCTCGGGATCAAGGCCATAGGCTCCCATTGTGTTAGATGGCACTATTTCCAACTGCCGCGAACTCACAAATACAGCATTGTTCTCAGCCAGTATGTTTGCCGTGCGCTGTCCCCTGCCGAAGCTGCCACGTATTACGGTTCCTTTCCATGGCTCATACCTAAGATGCAGGCGCGGTGTAACAAAAGCGCCAAAGAGACTGTTATGATCTAACCTCAATGCAGACACGAGGTCAAACTTGTCATTCGGGCTAAAGGTGTACTCAAAGAAAGCGCCCGGCACTACTTCCTTCCTGCTAAACCGTTGCGTCTTGAAGGTTTCATTGTACTTATCGTAGCTGAAACTTATGCCTGTGCGATACTTGTGAGCCGTGTTATTGAATATGGATTGAAAAATGAGGTTAGCATACACGTTTTGCTGTTTGGCCACATAATTTGTTGTACCAAAATAAGAGTCCTGCTCGTGGTTAAAAGCTGATAATTGCAGGCCGATACTCTGGTATTTTTTATCCTTGAACACATAGCCAAGTTTACCAAAGCCTTCTAGCCTGTCAATATCAATCCCCAATCCATAAGGGGCTCCGTGAGCCATATGCTCCTTATCCTTTTTTGAATAATGAACATCGCCTCCCACCTTTTCATCCTTTAATATTCTTACGCCAAATTGTGCCTCCACGTTTTCTGTGTTGTCGTAAGACCAGCGATTCATAGCTGTAAACAGGTTACCGGTGGGCGCATCTCTAAAACCATCTTTATTAAAATCCATTGGCATGGTAGCAAATGCATCATGCAGCAGTAACGCGGTAGACCAATGCTTGCCCACCTTCTTTGCGAGGTTTAGGTTGAGGTCAGTTTTACCCCAGTCATTGGTATATACGTTAGCATATAACTGCTCAGCGGTTTGCGGCTTTTTTAGTTCTACATTAATCTGCCCTGCAATGCTTTCGAAACCATTGATTACTGTACCCGCTCCCTTTATTAGCTGGATGCTTTCTACCCAGGTGCCGGGTATCGAATTTAGACCATAAGCAGTAGCTAATCCACGTGGCCCTGGCATATTCTCTACTGTTAGCTGCGTATAGTTACCTGACAAACCAAGTAAATGAATCTGCTTGGCGCCTGTAACCGCATCACTAAAGGATACATCTACTGACGGGTTGGTTTCAAAGCTTTCACTCAGGTTACAGCATGCTGCTTTCAACAATTCTTTCTGCGTCATTACACTCATGCGTACAGGCTCAGCCAGGTCCACATAACTGCTGCGGCGGCTTGAAGACACCACTACAGTACTTAGTTCGCGGCTGCTGCTAAAAGTAATGTGTATGTTTTCAGACGACTTTACCTCTACCTCCCTGGCAGGGTACCCTACATAGCTAACCAGCAGTTGACTGTTTCCTTCTATCAATGGGATGGAAAACCACCCCGCGCTATCGGTTAACGCATTAACATTGCTGCCTTTCCAGGCTACTGAAGCGCCTTGCAATGCCCGTTCTCCGGTGGCCGTTGCTTCAAACACAGAGCCCCGGATAACGCGTTTTGCCTCCACTGCATTTACCAGTGGGGTTGTCGAAGCATGGCTTATACTATCCACTGCCACCACTTCTTCCATATTTTCAGGAGCTTCGCGATAGCGGCAGCAATCGTGCAGCCTGGCGTAGGCTTCGTCTGATGCTTTCCTAAGCTCAGTATCATGTCCTAAAGAAGCTATCTTATCGTGCAGCTTTTCAATTGAAATAACGTGTGGATCTATGGTTACGGTTAGTACTTTCTTATTGTAGTCGTATTTAGGATTGCGAACGCCTTTTACTTTCAATCCTTTTTCTATTCTTTCTTTGCACATGCCGCAATTGCCGGCAACTTTCAACACCAAAGTTGTATCGCCCGAAGCGAAGGAGCTAACTGGCAATACCACAAAAACGACTGCGGTAAACAACCAATTTAAATATGTATTTTTCATGAGAATTCCGGTATAATTGAATAATAGGTAATTAGAACGATTGGTAATCGTCGCTATCCTAAATCCGGAAGTTGCAATTAGCTAAGTAAATTGAAGTAGCGCTAAGCCGCTCAGGCGGGCCTTTTGAAAGTGGACTTTTAACCTCTTTACGCTCGGGAACTATGGGTTTCGCAGGCTGAGGAAGAACAGCAACCTGCACCTGTTGCATGTGGTTGAGGAGACTGGCTACCAGGTTCTCATCCGACTTAAACTTCAGGTCCACCGTTTCATCAGCGCAGCAGGACGAATTGTCAATATGTTCCCCATTGTGGCATCCCTCATTATGAGGAGCCTTTGCCATGACGCTTACATCATCAATCTCACCACAACAATAATGCACATACAACGTCATCCCGGAGGAAGACACTGCATATATCAGTGCGAGCAATATAACCGTAAGCTTTTTCAAGTGCAGCAAAGATAAAAAAACGGCTGAATCCATCTTTCCATGCCTTAAAAAAATAGCGAGTTGTTAACAGGGCGCTAGCCGCAAGCTAACTCTGCGGATAGCCTTCCGCACCTATTTAACACTACAGAAAACAGGCAGTGCAGGCAATGAGAAAGACAGGATGGAAGATTAAGCCGCTGGAAACATCTTTGTGCAGAGCATGAAAGGCTGGTGGTATTTGGCACGTTGCAGTGTTGATCAATGAGGAAACCCTTCAGGCATGACTTTCCTCATTTTCAGCAGAGATATTAGTTGGTAGTTTCACCGCAATTATCAAAGAACCAGTAGCTGTGAAAAATATCTCCTTTATATTCCTGTTCCTGCTTTTGAATAGCACTCAATTGATGGCGCAGCATACCAAAACGTTTAAAATTAATGTCCCAAAGAATAATGTACCGTCGTGTCTGTATAAAACAGTGGAAGTAATAGACGGCACCTCCGATTCGCTTGGCTATGGATATGTTCAAACCGGCATGTTTAACCGGACGGCAGCAGTGGTTACCAGCAGCCCACTGCATGAACAATTCACCGCCATGGCTAAACAGGTTTGCTCTGGCGCAGAGGGCGAGGGAACACTTACCCTTCAGCTTAGGAGTATGCGCTTTTCTGAAGCTATGGGCGTAATGGGCGAACTGGGTTATTGCGCAATAAGAGCCAACCTTTATTGCAAAGAAGGCGACCGCTATTTCCTGCTCGCGTCCTTGGACACAGTGTTGGACCAGTTTAGTCCTGTGGACGTAACCGATCCTTTGTTGAACGCAGCATCTGGTTTTCTCACGAGTCTCGTTTGTTCCAACTTAAGCAAGCGCCCGGCAAACACCGACAACTATGACCTCCAAACTGTACTTAATATCGATAGCCTTGAAAAGCAGCAATTGCGATTATACACAGGGACAAGCTACAACGAAGGAATTTATAATACCTACCGTTCTCTCAGCAACCAGGTGCCGGATATGAAACCGGCAAAGATGGAGTTCAGCGGCAACCGGTTGCTTTATTGGGACCAGGCCGGGAACCAGGTAAAACTAAAAAGCAGTGAAACTTACGCGGTAGTAATGAACGGTGACCTGTTTATTGCAACACCATACGACTTCTACCAACTTGTGAAAACCGGTGACGACTTCTATTTCACAGGTGAAATAAAAACCCGGCCGGGTACAGCACAACTATTGGTCGGCCAGGCTTTCTTTGGTATAGTGGGCCCCATCGTCATGATCAATAAGGGCGTTCGGTCTACCTTCTATACCAAGTTGGATCATGTTAATGGCAGGTTCATTGCGTTGAAGCACATTCCCGATGAGCCCCTCGCTGAATAAACTTTTTCCATACTTAAACAAGCAAAACGGAGACCGGATAACCATCTTACAGCGGATGATATAAGTATTGATTTCGCCCCGCTAGCCATAGACTTCCGCAGGGCGTCTATGGATTCCTTCTCCGCAGAGTCCGTAGCGTTCTTTCCTTCTCCGCAGTGTCCCGCCCGCCCTGTCTTTTGGCGGGCTGACTCTGCGGCATTCAAGAGTTGCATATGAAAACATAGTCTCAGTTGATTGCTGGTTTTCCGGACTGTTGTTTATAACAAGCAAAAGCAAGTTACAAATCCTCAGCTACTTAGGCTCATGCCGCAGCGTTCTTTGCTAAAGCTCATGGCATGAAAAGTAACGCTGCGCAGAAGGAATGATAGGACTGGGTATTCGGGTGGGTTTGATATGATAAGCTAGCAAACGGTCATGCCTACGGCATTTAATTCAGAAACAAAAATAGCTTTCTACCATACTGCCATGCCTACGGCATTTAGACAAGAGGACATTTCAGTGTGCGAGGTCAACATCTTCATTCAAGGCTAAAGCCTTGTGTTCTTTAATGTTTCTATCTCCGCCATAAATGGCGGAGTTAGTATTTAACACCTTGCAAATTTAGTAGCGTATTTCATGATGCTTATTGGATACTTAATACAGATGGGAGACCTGCTTTTATCCCTGCGTCGGGGATCGCAAAGCTAACTCCCCGAAGAACCGCTTATGCCGCAGCGTTCTGTTGGCCGGGCTCATGGATTTAAAAAAGTAGTCTACGAAGAAGGAAGCAGCGGTTCATACCATGATTATCTGCTCACCCTATAAAGATCAAATACACTTAAACTAAAGATGATAGAAGGATCAGACGAGGATCACACGACGGTAATACGACATCCCGGAACATACACTTAACATACACCTTAGCATGTCTTAACTGTTTCTACACCCTTTCTTCATGCAGGCAAATACACATCACTACTGTATCGGTGGTAGGACGGCTACACCTGCACGTGATTTAGAAGCCAGGTTTGAGCTCCGCAGGGGCTGTAGTATGGCAGGTATTCCTTTCTCCGATGCTACCATTGTAAATCACCATTCGTTAATTATCTACTTCTACCGATCCTTGCTCCGAATGGAGCAAATAGCAACCCACCCGTTGAGGCCTGCCCATGCAGGCTACTATTGTTAATCAATGAGATGTGTGCAGAAATTGGAAAAATCGGGAACAAAACGGAATAAAACGGAACAAACTGGAATAAAACGGAACAGACTGGACTAAAACGGAATAATTGGGAACAAAACGGAATAATTCGGAATAAAACGGAATAATCGGGAACAAACGGGAAAGTGGGTTTTGGGGTGGGTGTATGTTTGGGCGAAAAGGAGGAAAAGATGAGAACTAGTACATAGTACATAGATAATAGACAAGACAGACTTGGACTCCGGAAGCAGAGATTGCTTTCCGCCGGTGGTCGGACAAGCTTTCGCCTGCTTCATTCTTCCGCAGGCTCATCGCAAAGACGCGGGCCTTCGTTTCTCCGCCTCGCAAGGATTAGCTGTTTGAAGGGCTGTTGACGCTCTTGCTTCACTCTTGCTTCGGACTAACGTCGGACTTGCCTCGGACTTGCCCCCCAAAAACGGGTTGTTTTTGGGGGAGATGGAGAAGGTGTGCTTTGGCTAAGCTAAAAATTCACAAGCCACCGGTTTGTACCAGCCAATGAATATTGTTACCGCTTAAGACCCCATGGCTATTGTATTCTCTTTAATGGGTTAACTTTATTCCCCCTATTTTAAAAGAATTCAACTATGAGAAAACAATTCCTGAAAACAGCAGTGTTATGTGTATCACTTGCTGCAACCGGTTTCGCCTATGCAGGTGATGGCGACAAGGACAAAGGCAAGCGAAAGTTTATTGATAAAAAGAACATGGACTTTTCTGTTAAGCCCGGCGATAACTTTTACCTCTATGCCAATGGCAACTGGTTGAAGAATAATCCCGTACCGGCATCTAAAACCCGCTGGGGCAGCTTTGACGAGTTGCGCGAGGAAAGCAGCAAGCGTTTAAGAAGCCTGCTGGAAACTGCTGCTAAAAACAATACGAACCGGAGCAGCCTGCAAAAAATGATAGGCGACTTCTACGCCAGTGGCATGGACAGCCTTGCTATAGAGGCAGCCGGCTATAAACCGATACAAACCGATTTGCAAAGGGTGGCTAACCTAACCAGTCATCAACAATTGTTAAACGAAGTAGCAACGCTACGTACGCAGGCCGTAGCTGCTCCTATGTTTTCCATGTTTGTAGGTCAGGACAGGAAGAATGTAACGCAATACATTCCGCAGCTAGGGCAAGGAGGAACCTCACTACCCGACCGTGACTATTACATTAAAGACGATGCACGCAGTAAAAAAATAAGGGATGCTTATGCTGACCATCTAAAGAAAATGTTTGCGTTGGTGGGTAGTAGTGCAAGCGAGGCAGCCAGCCATGCAGATGCAGTAATGCGTATAGAAACCGCACTGGCAAAAGCACAAATGAGCAGGGTAGAAATGCGCGATCCTCACAAAACTTATAACAAGTTTGCTGTTAAGGATCTCTCCACTACAACACCAGGACTTAACTGGTCTGCTCTCTTTCAAAAGATGAACGTCCGGGTTGGCGACAGCGTGCTGGTAAACAACCCTTCGTTTTTCAAAACGCTCGACGTGCTGCTGACCGCCCTTCCTATACAGGATTGGAAAGCTTATGTGCAATGGCATATCATCCGGTCTGCCGCCCCTCACCTAAGTAATGCTTTCGTAGAGCAGGACTTTAAATTCAACCAGGTGCTTACCGGGCAAAAAGAAATCGTGCCCCGCTGGCAGCGAATGAGTACCCGTATCGACCAATCGCTTGGTGACCTGATTGGTCAATTGTATGTGCAACAGCATTTTAAACCAGAGGCTAAAGCACGGATGCTTGAATTGGTGAGTAACCTTCAATCAACATTCGAAGAACGCATCAAACGCCTGGACTGGATGAGCGCAGAAACAAAGGAAAGAGCGCTGGAAAAGCTGAATGCCTTCACAAAAAAAATAGCTTATCCCGACAAATGGAAACAATACGAAGGCCTCACCATTTCTGCTAACAACTACTTTGCAAATGTTCGCAACTCCGGAACATGGAGTTACAATTACATGGTGAACCGCATGGGTAAACCGGTTGATAAAACAGAGTGGGGCATGACACCACCTACTGTAAATGCATACTACAGCCCCGTAAATAACGAGATTGCCTTTCCGGCGGGTATTTTACAGTTTCCATTCTTTGACTTCGAAGCGGATGATGCTATCAACTATGGTGGAATTGGCGCTGTTATAGGCCACGAAGTTACCCACGGTTTCGACGACCAGGGAAGTAAATATGCCGCTGATGGCAACCTGAAAGACTGGTGGACTAAGGAAGATGCTGAGAAGTTTAAGAAAGGCGGTGACAGAGTTGTTGATCAATACAACCGCTTTACCGTATTAGATACCATTCATGTGAATGGCAGGCTTACACTAGGCGAAAACCTTGCTGACCTCGGCGGGCTTAACATGGCCTATGAAGCCTTTACAAAAACCCGCCAGTTTAAGGAAGGGAAACTTATCGACGGGTTTACACCCACACAAAGATTCTTCCTCAATTGGGCACAGGTTTGGCGCAACAATGCTCTTCCTGAAACCCAGGCGCAGCTAATCCTTACCGATCCGCATTCGCCGGGAATGCACAGAGCAAACGGGCCGGTAGTTAATATGGATGCATGGTACCAGGCATTCAACGTTCAGCCGGGTGATAAGATGTATGTTCCTAAAGAGAACAGGATTTATATCTGGTAATGAGGTTTTGGCAAAAAGCAAAGCCATCGCACACGCGATGGCTTTATTTTATACAGAATGACTTTACCTTGTTGCGGGTAAGGGTGGTTTACAATTGATATAGTTTAATGTGCGAGGTAGCTAACTCGAAGAACAATGAAAGGAAAAACAAGCAACTTTTTTCCGAAAGAACATTAAAGAACGTTCGTTCTGTATCTACATAAGGTACAATACATCTTCTTTAATGGTAAGCGCCCTTAAAACCCTGTATTTCATGGATTTTTAATTATTTGCGCGACTTTTATGGTGTAATTTGGCGGTCATTTTTTACCCATAGACCCGCTTGATTATGTACAAGACTCTTCTGGCACTAGCTGCAACGTTGCTGTTCATCTTTAATGCCTCAGCACAAACAACTAAGCGTTGCGGCACTATGACAGTGCTCAATCACAAATTAAAGGATGCCTCGTTTAAATCGAAATATGAAGCCAACAGGGCTAAGTTTAAAAGGACCGGCGCGGAGAAGAATGCAAAGACCTCAGCGATCATAAACGACACCATACCTGTTGTGGTTCACATCATCCTGAACAATCCCAACCTTGTGACAGATGCCATTGTGCAGTCGCAGATTGATGTATTGAACGAGGACTTTCAGGGTAAAAACGCAGATACCACCCGCATTCCTGCTGCTTTCAAACCGCTATTTGGCAAGAACAATATCGTATTCATGTTGGCTAAGACGGCTCCTGATGGCACACTTACAAACGGCATAGAACGAAGGGCTAAGAACATTAGCTTTAATGCGTGGAATTCCGATAACGGAAAAGTAACCGCCACCGGCGGACTTGACGCATGGAACCCGGACAACTACCTCAACCTTTGGGTAGTTGACTTCAATGACGGCACGCTCGGCATTTCTGTTTTTCCAGGTGATCCTTCTCCCTACTACCTCCATGGCTTTATGTGCCACTATCAAAACTTTGGACGCGGTGCAGCCTACCTTGACCCTGCATTCAATAAGGGAAGAACAACCACCCACGAAATTGGCCACTTCTTCAACCTCTTTCATATTTGGGGAGATGACAATGGCAGTTGTGCCTATTCTGACTTTGACGGAACCCTTAGCTGGGATGATACGCCTAACCAGTCAGATGAGAACTATGGTAACCCTGACCCTTCAGGCACAGGAACAATGAAAACAGATGCCTGCAGCGGTGCACCTGGTATCATGTACCAAAACTACATGGATTACTGCGACGACATAGCGCTGGTAATGTTTACAAAGGGGCAATGGAAAAGGATGGAGCAAGCTCTCACGCTTTCTCCTGACCGTTTGAAAGTTCTTAATTCCACAACCTACAACGTTCCGCCTACCTACCCGTTAGATGCAGGTATTTCAAGAATCATCACCCCATACGACAACCTTTCACTTTGCTCGGGTGGTTCTGTAACACCAAGCATCAAGCTGCGGAACTACGGCACGTCTACCTTAACGTCGGTAAATATCAGGTTACAGCACAATGGTTCCAGCCCGGCTCTCGCACTGGCATGGACCGGTAATATTGCCCCTTCCGATTCAGTAACGGTAAGTCTTCCGGCAATCAATTTAATTCCCGGCACAAACACCTTGAAATATAGCACCACATTGCCCAATGGAGGTACAGATCAAAATACTGCAAATGACGGATCGCACCAGGTAACTGTCAGCTATACTCCACCTAACGTAGTCGCCACTCCTATCATTGAAGGTTTTGAAAATGTTACGTTCCCCTCTGCACATTGGAGCATCAGCAACCCTGATGGCAGCCTCACGTGGGAGCGTTATGATGGTGCAGGAAAAACAGGCCGGGCTAGCATAAGAGTAAACAACTATGATTATGAAGATTCAGAAGGTGAATTAGAC
>JAEZDR010000040.1 GCA_023433265.1 Bacteroidota bacterium
CAAGCGGTTAGAAAGTAATCCACAAAACGAGTGTGAATAGCAAAAGAAAAAAAGAAGCAAAAAAAGAAAAACATAGTAGTAATAATAGTAATAATTAAAAAAGTCAACCTTATTTAGGCAAGTACAACTATTCACCATTCACTATTCACCATTCACTATTCACCACATGGCCTACCAATGCGGTACCATACGATTCACCGGCACCATCCACGGCGCCACCTATTACAAGATGAATGGGGAATTCCACGTTCGCTCTAAAAGTAGCCTTACCTCAAAAAAATTCTGGAAACACAGCGCCTTCGAAGGCAGCCGCCGTAGTTGTAAACGTTTTGCCCAGGGCAACAAACTCGCCTCTAAAGTCTATCGCTCACTACCAAAAGAAAGGCGACTCTATTCCCTCTTCTGCCAGCTAAAAACGGCTGCTGTTCACTACATAAAAATGGGACTGGACGCAGAGGCAACCATCATACGCCTGCAACAACATGCGCAGCAAGAACAGTTTCTGCTGCCTAATAAAATACGCAAACGTAAACCCCACAAAAGCTTTCCTTACGCCCTTACTATAACTAAAGATTATATCGCCCTACCCGCCGGCAGGCTGCTGCAACTACTCAATACCTATACACAGGACGATTTACTTTCCCTCGCCCAAAAAGCGCTCCGTGGGCATCAAATCAGCGCTCCGCCATGTGCCATCCACCTTGCAAGAGCTTAAAAAGGAAAAAGGCAACATCGCCTTTGCGGCACACTTATGCTCTTTCCAATAAACCATCATAATTTTCCCGGAAACTGAGCTCTCATGCAGTCATTTAATTGCCTATAACGGTGATACATCCCTAATCTCCCCCTACCATATCCCCACCACATCGGTACTACCCCGGTACCACCTCCCTTATACCTCCCTTATACCTCCCTTATACCTTTCTTATACCTCTCTTATACCTCTCCACATATACTGCGTGCTTTACCTGCACATAATTGCCCGATTCTTCATTTCACCATCCCCATCCACCATTCACGACTCCCCCTTCCTGTCTAAGTACTAAGTACTATGTACTATGTACTATTCCCATTAATACGCCCACTTAATCCAGGTAGCTCCCCAGGTAAAACCGCCACCAAATGCTGCCAACACAATATTGTCTCCCTTATTTAATTGCTTTTCCCACTCCCATAAGCAAAGTGGAATGGTGGCTGCCGTGGTGTTCCCAAACTTCTGGATGTTAATCATCACCTTATCCATAGGCAAGCCCATTCTTTCTGCCGTGGCAGATATAATTCTCAGGTTGGCCTGGTGAGGCACCAGCCAACTAATATCGTCGGCTTTCAGGTTGTTCTTTTCCATCAGTTCCGCGCTTACATCGGCCATTCCCTTCACAGCGAATTTGAATACGCTTTGACCTTCCTGGTACACGTAGTGTTCTTTTGCGGTAACGGTTTCTACCGTTGCAGGCTTTACTGAGCCGCCTGCTTTCATGTGCAAGTGGTGCCTTCCGCTACCGTCACTTCTTAATATACTGTCCAGCACTCCGGTTCCTTCAGTAGTAGGTTCCAATAATACCGCTCCTGCCCCATCGCCAAAGATGATGCAGGTAGCACGGTCGGTATAGTCAATAATAGCGCTCATCTTCTCGGCGCCAACTACTATCACTTTCTTATAACGGCCGCTTTCTATAAACGATGCACCTGTAGTAAGGCCATACAAAAACCCGCTGCAGGCTGCCTGTAAATCGAACCCCCAGGCATTGGTTGCGCCCAGTTTATCAGCAATTACATTAGCTGTGGCAGGAAACACCATATCAGGTGTAACCGTTGCACAAATGATGCAGTCAATTTCCTTAGCATCAATGTTTTTCTTCCTCAGTATCTCTTGAATGGCCGGAACAGCCAGGTCGCTGCTACCCTTACCTTCTTCCTTCAGAATTCTCCTCTCTTCAATACCGGTGCGGGTTTTTATCCACTCATCAGTGGTATCTACCATTGTTTCCAGCACCTTATTACTGAGCTTATAGTCCGGAACATATCCGCCAACGGCTGTTATTGCAGCTGTAACTTTCGTCATGTTAACTTATAATAGGGAGCAAATATCCAAAAAGCAGCACATTTCAGTACATGATTTTAGATAGGCTCATTATTTTGTACACGGTAACCTCTTAGAAAATCAGCGGTTTCCATGCGCTTCTTACCTTCTAGTTGCAGCTCAGTAATGCTAATATAGCCGTCCGGCGCCGTAAACTTTAGGGTTTGTTTGCCGTCGCTTACCACCTTGCCTGTTTCCTTGCCGTGATCTGCTTGCTCTGGCACAGCCTTGTAGATTTTGAGCTTTTTGTCGTTTAAATAAGTAAACGCTCCCGGGTAAGGTGAAAGGCCCCTAATTAAATTGTGAATGTCCTTTACCGGCTGCTCCCAGTTAATGCTGCATGTATCGGTAAAGATCTTAGGCGCATGCGGCCACACCTTTCCAGCGGTCATAGCGTTCTGTTGTTGTTCCTTCAGTTCACCGCCGGCTAATCCTTCTATTGTTTGCACCAGTAGTTCGGCCCCGGCCACCTTCATCTTGTCGTGCAGGCTGCCGGCATCGTCTGATGGTTCAATAATAATTTTCTTCTGTAGTAAAATATCGCCTGTATCTATCTCGTGCTTCAGTTTAAACGTAGTAACACCGGTTTCCTCTTCTCCATTGATGATAGCCCAGTTGATGGGTGCCGCACCCCTATAGGCAGGCAATAAGGAGCCATGCACATTGATCGTTCCCATGGGAGGCATGCTCCAAACGGCTTCCGGCAACATCCTAAAAGCCACCACCACCTGCAAATGTGCTTTCAACCCACGCAGTTCTTCAAGGAAAGCTTCATCCCGCAGCCGGGAAGGTTGTAATACCTTCAATCCTTTTGCCACCGCAAACTTCTTTACAGCACTCTCACTCATCTTCATGCCTCTGCCTGCAGGCTTATCAGGAGCTGTTACCACGCCCACAATGTTGCATCCGGCCGCTACCAACGCCTCAAGGCTGCCAACGGCAAATTCCGGTGTTCCTAAAAATACAATGCGCAATTGCCTAAAGTCCATTAAGCAAAGGTGGGGTAATTGTATATTCCCCCTATCATGCAATACCGGGTTTCATTCCGCCCATCATTTCTTCTGCTTATGCTGAAGCAAAACTAGTACACCGATTCTTTGCTCCTACGGAGCAATTACCTTAATAAACTATCTCCTAAAGCTGTGTCTCCGCCCTGTAGGAGCAGGTGGGATAATTGTATATACCCCCTATCATGCAATACCGGGTTTCATTCCGCCCATCATTTCTTCTGCTTATGCTGAAGCAAAACTAGTACTCCGATTCTTTGCTCCTAAGGAGCAATTACCTTAATAAACCATCTCCTTGAGGCTGTGTCTCCGCCCTGTAGGGGCGGCGGATCGGTAGCATAATAGACCAGAACAATGGTACATTGCCCTGTAGGGGCAAAGCAGTAAAATCCTTGGATTAGATTAGGTTATTTATGTCATAACACATAAAAGCAGTTGGCTTGAATAAGTACCGGTACGCAATGTTGATGCTGTAACCATGCTTTTGGCATGCTTTACCTGCGCTTTATGTACGGAATATCTATTTGATTTCCTTTTGTATTAGCTGCAACAGAGGGGATAATTGACTAATTATGGTGCAAGCCGGCTTTTTGTCGGGGAAACAGAAGTAATAAGTATACTGGCTTATAGAATTAGCTTTCAATTACTTCTGCTACATTAAAACCGTCGCTTATCATTAAAGTTAGACATGCCTGGCAAACAAAAAAGCCACCCGCTTGGGTGGCTTACACTACAATACAGTTGTGGAGCTGACCGGAGTCGAACCGGTGTCCAAACATAGCTACCATAAGCTTTCTACATGTTTATTCCTGAATTAATTGTAGGAACACGCCAGGAACAGGACAAACCAAGCGTATTCTTAGCTGGATAGTCTTAAGTGGTTGTCACAGCCTTCAACCACAGCATCTCGTTTTGTTTGTTTGATTAAGCGGGGTAGCCTGGCAACGAAACAGCCTGCTTACCCGGCCATAATGGATGCTAATTCTCTGAATTAGGCAGCCATGGCGTAAGTATTTTCGCCATTTGTTTGTTGATCCTTCAGATTTAGGTGCTAATAGAACAACGCACCACATGCTTGCACTTACCGTATCCAATGCTGTCAAAACCAATACAGCCCCATATTGTAAAGAACTAACTACAAATATAAAAAATATAACGCCACCCGGGGTGTTTAGTTTGCCCGGTTACGGTAAGATTAACAAGTTTCATTCCATCAGCCCCAAAGCTTTGGATGCTCAGCAATGTACGGTAATACAAACGCTGCCATGGCCCCGGTTATAATAATGATACCCATCGCCAATCCTGCAGAAAACGGTGATAACGCGGGGCGGAACGAATCAATGAAAAGCATTAACACCGTAAAAACTACGATAGTCAAAAGATAAATAAAAGCGCCTGCCTTCACATATTTTTTCAATATAAAATACAGGATTCCTGCAGCTAAAACAGTCATTACTGAAAATGCAGTTATTGTATTAATATTTACAAAAGTGGCATAGTCATAACCGGTTATCTGTCGGTAAACTACGTCAAATGCAAGATTTAGAACTGTCGTTATCAGTCCTGTAAATACGCCGCCTAAAATACCCCTTGCCCATATTGAGTATCTGTAATCAACATCCTCATGATAATGCGTTTCCATAATAGCTTGTTTTTTTGGTGGTGATAATTTGGTAGCAGTTGAGAAAATAACTTTCCCCTTCTGCTATTGTAAAGTTTATCAATTCAACGCTGGCTAATCAATGATTTTCGTCACTGTTAAAAGATTCCTGTTGCAAGGCAAAACATACCTGTATTTTCTCGTTATATTGTGTAGCAATTGCATGCCTTTTTAACTACTGCTAAATCTATACATTTGCCGCATGGAACAGACGTTACCGGAGATGTCTCTAAATGAACAGGAAATGCTATCGTTTGAAGGTTTCAAAAGCGAGGTATTAAACGATTATCGTATTGCTGTTCAGAGTCGTGAAGCCAGTTTACTTGGCCGAAAAGAAGTGCTTACAGGTAAAGCTAAGTTTGGAATATTTGGCGATGGAAAAGAAGTAGCACAGGTAGCAATGGCCAAATTCTTTCAAAACGGAGATTTTAGGTCGGGCTATTACAGAGACCAAACCTTCATGTTCGCTTCCGGGTGTTTAACGATTGAGCAGTTTTTCTCTCAATTATATGCAGACCCGCATGTAGAACACGAGCCTGCTAGTGCGGGTCGTCAAATGAACGGCCACTTTGGCGGCAAACTGGTTGATAATGAAGGGAACTGGCTTAATCTCACGCAACAAAAGAACATTTCAGCCGACATATCGCCAACAGCAGGACAAATGACCCGCGGTCTTGGACTTGCCTTTGCTTCAAGCGCTTTCCGCCATATTGAACAACTTAAACAGTTCAAAGAACTGTCAGATAATGGCAACGAAATATGCTTCTGTACCATTGGCGATGCTTCCACTTCAGAAGGTCCTTTTTGGGAAACGATCAATGCAGCCGGTGTGCTTCAGGTTCCACTGGCAGTATTTATTTGGGATGATGGTTACGGCATTTCAGTTCCGAAGAAATACCAAACAACAAAAGGATCTATTTCCTCAGTTTTAAGTGGCTTTCAGCGGGAAGAAGGTACCAATGGAATAGATATTTACAAAGTAAAAGGTTGGGATTATGCGGGTATGTGCGAGGTCTTTGAAGCTGCTTTGCAAAAGGTGAGGGAGTCCCATATTCCGGCCATATTTCATGTAGAGGAGGTTACGCAACCCCAGGGGCATTCAACTTCCGGAAGCCACGAACGTTATAAGGCTGCCGACCGCCTCCAATGGGAGAAGGAGTACGATTGCCTCAGGAAAATGCGGGAATGGATTACGGACAATGGTATAGCAACCGACGAAGAGCTGTCTGCCTTGGAACATGAAGCTGTTCTATTTGTTCGGGAATCAAAAAATCATGCATGGGATAAGTTTATCAAGCCAATAAGGCATGCGGCTTCGGAAGCTGCTGCCTTGATAAAGGCTGCCGGAGCAGATAAACTGGCCGACGATTTATTAAACATTCGCGAACCATTGATGAGAGATGTACTGACAGCAGTTGCCAAAACGCTCGAAAGGTATAACGACAACAACCTTCGAAACTACTATAACCGCTATCGTGCTGAGGGTCGAAATCTGTATAATACTCACCTCCATGCAGAAGGCAAATACAGCGCACTTGCAGTTGCTCATGTTCCGGCCGAGATAACTGAAGATGCAACTCTTAAAAACGGTTTTGAAATCTTAAACAGGTATTTCGACCAACTCTTTGCCAACAACCCAAAAGTTGTAGCCTTCGGTGAAGACCTTGGACATATAGGAGACGTTAATCAGGGCTTTGTCGGTTTACAGGAAAAATACGGTGAACGAAGAATCTTCGATACAGGAATCAGGGAGCTTACCATCATTGGACAGGGTATCGGGATGGCAATGAGGGGGCTTAGACCAATTGCTGAAATCCAGTACCTGGACTACCTTTTATACGGCTTACAACCGCTGAGTGATGACGTTTCTACGCTTCATTATCGAACGAAGGGGCAGCAAAGTTGTCCTATCATCGTTCGAACGCGCGGCCATAGGCTTGAAGGTATTTGGCATAGTGGCTCACCTATGGGTATGATCATAAATTCTCTAAGAGGAATGCACGTTTGTGTGCCAAGGAATATGACGCAGGCTGTGGGTATGTACAACACCTTGCTGAACAGCCATGACCCGGGTCTGGTAATAGAATGTTTGAATGGGTACAGGTTGAAGGAAAAAATGCCAGCCAATCTACTTGAATTCACAGTACCATTTGGTGTACCTGAGATTCTGAGGCAAGGCGACGATATTACATTAGTCAGCTATGGATCTACCCTAAGAATCGTGATGGATGCCGCAAAACGGTTGACTGATTTAGGTGTGGAATGTGAAGTTGTAGACGTTCAAACCCTTTTACCTTTCGATCTTAATCATAGTATCCTGGAATCTTTAAAGAAAACAAACCGGATCCTGTTTATTGACGAAGATGTTCCGGGCGGCGCTGCAGCCTACATGTTTAACAAAGTAATGGAAGAACAAAAAGGATTCCGTTGGCTTGATGCTTCCCCACGTACGCTTACCGCACAGGCGCATCGCCCCGCATACGGAAGCGACGGAGACTATTTCAGTAAGCCTAGCGCCGAAGATGTTATCGAAAGCGTTATGCAGATGATGGCAGAATAAGAGATAAAATATCCTCAGTAAAATGGCACCGAAAGGGTGCCATTTTAATTCGTTGAGTCAAGGAAAAGCCGTTTCACGTTAGGTGTTGGCAACCAACATTTCTCTTTTTTTCCAAACCATTTGTATCGATTGTTTGCGATCCACCTGTAAACCGCATCCCTGATGGCTGCTGGAACGATAATGAACACGTACACCCAACTCCAGAAGGCGAGCCTCTTTGCAATCTTCAGCGCAGCAGTAGACTCGGTAAATACTTGTCCATCTTCAAGTAAAACGATAGACGTGGGCTTATCCTTCTGAATATTAAATCCACGAAGCTGTTCTTTTGCATACCCTGACTGTAATGAAGCAAATCTGAAAACTTCCTTTTTATCCCGTTTAATAATAAACTGGACTGCTCCGTTACATAAATTACAAAGCCCGTCGAAGAATATTACAGGGTGTTTCTGCACGCTATAAAATTAAGTCCCATGCCCAATAAAACGGCCTTCGTCAGAAATCTGTAACTAATCCTCTTCGTTGATGGCTCGCTCGTCATGTATTACAATTGCGGGTTTGCCTTTATAGGATTCAACCTTGCCCACTAAACAAAAACGCTTGTTGTCCATCTTTTTTTCTGGATCAAAACGGAAATTACTATGCTGCACGTCTTTGGGAATTACCAGGGTCCAGAGATGGTTAGGATAATAACCCCCAATCAAAAGCTCGGAAGGAGCTTCCTTAGGAACTTCATCATACTTCACTTGCGTAACCTTATCACAGATTCTTATGGTTTCGCCTTTATGCTTACCGATCTCTTTGGACCGGATCGTTTTTACAGAGTCTTTCATCTCCATATACAATCCTTTATCTTTTCGAACAACAGTACCCGTTTGAGCTTTTAACGACACGAATGCAAAAAGGCACGCTGAAACTATCATTATGCGTTTCATATCAAATCTTTTTTTCCTAAGCAACCAAAACCAGACCGTAGAAACGCTATTTAGTGATAATATACAGAAAAGATTGAAAATGAGATCACTTCGGTTCCACAATTATAAGAGTCACTGTAGGGCAGTGCAAAGAGGCTCCCTTGGTCTTAACGGCACCTACTCTCCTACCTGGCCGGCAGCCAACCTGTTCGTCCCGTGAGCCTCTTCACTCCCTTCCAATCTAGCTACTGCTCATTTCTATCAAAAACAATATCTTTCAGGATATAAACACCGTTTACTTTTAGATCTTCGATGCCATATTTTCATTCAATCGTTAGAGATTAAAAATGATGAGAATTCTTTTGACTATAGTGCTATTCCTCTTTTCGTTCCAGGGCGTCATCGCACAGCCCGTTGTTAATTACAACAAGGCGCTGGCTGATTCACTCGGCGCAGACGATTATGGTATGAAGCGTTATGTGCTGGTGATTTTGCGGACCGGGCAGGTTGCTGTTACCGATAAAAACCTACGGGATAGTTTGTTTCGCGGTCATATGAAGAACATTCAGAGACTGGCAGACGATGGCAAACTTATTCTGGCGGGACCCTTCGTTAAGGAAGAATCATTTCGTGGCTTGTTTATTCTAAATGTAGCTACAAAGGAAGAAGCAAAGTCATTGGTATTGACAGACCCTGCGGTAGCAGCGGGAATTTTTGACTACGATCTTTTACAATGGTACGGATCAGCAGCCCTCCCACTCTATCTCCCACATCACAAAGCACTGGAGAAGCGGGATAAGTAAAATCATTTCCCGCTGAAGCTGTAAGTAATGCGTAGATCGATAAACTCCGCAATATGCCGATGTGCTTTTAAGCTGAGGCCTAACCCTAGGTTTTGATTAAACCGGTATCGTATTCCCCATCTATGATAAATGGCATCATAATAAGGTGTTTGATCAAATAGGTAGGCTCCTAAATGCTGGGTAAAAAGAAACTTTCCTAAAATAAACTCATGTCCGAGCATTAAACCAACCTTTACCGGGCTTGCGGAAATGGAATCTTGCTTTAAATGGAGTCTCAGTTGTTCATCAGTGTAAACTTCTGCACCGATTGTTATATTATTCATCCTGCCTACTTGCTTCGCTGCCTGTGTATTCAACCCTAACAAAAGCAGCCTTTCATTTGTTCCATTAAGAGACCTTCTTGCTATCCCAAAAACTGTGGCATCCCACCGCCATGGCTTTCCTTTCCAATGTTTGTTTCTTGTTCGTACCCCACTATAATAATTGCTTTTTTGCTTCTGGTACGATAACAATAAACCTGCCGTCGGGAAGTTTACTCCCTTATTGGGCTGCTTTAAGCCTCCATTAGAAGTGTGCTGGTAGTTAAACGAAGCATTAATACTCCAATTATCATTCATCTTGTACCACAAACCCAGTCCAACCAGGGTATGCATACTTAATGCTGTACTATAACTTTGGTTAGCCGGGTTCTTCGTACTGTCAAACTTGTTGTTCATATAAACCAAGCCTGCCGCAGCTCGAAAAGAAAAAGACAGTTTAGAGCTGAGCTTGTAAACCGGCTCTAAGAAATAAGTAGCAGAAAAGCCGCTACCTAAAATGGGAGTATTAAAATCATAGTAAGCTATCGTTATTCCTTTTCGCGGGTAACAATTGCAAAGGTTCCATACCGCTGAGTCTGTTCTTTGCCAGGCAATCTTCGCTTCTATGCTGTTAGGATTCGCTCCCTTAGTATTCTGTACGGCTTCTGAGTGCGCGAATATGAACCCGCGTTGCAGACCTAAAGCCCACGAAACCGTTGCCTTTTGATGACCCCCGGTGTTTGATTGGGCCCCAACTCCGGTAATCAAGGAAAAGCAGCAACAAATTGCAAGGAAAAATTTGCTGTCCACTTGCACAATTTAAATAAAACAGATGAATAGCCTTCTGGCTCTAATCAACCCAATCGGCCACAAAAATATTAGTATCACGGGTGCCGCCATTATTGCGGTTGCTACTGAATACAACTTTTTTCCCGTCATAGCTGAACATTGGGAACGCGTCAAAACTCTTATCACTGCTAATCTTTTCAATCTTTGACCCGTCATCGTTCATGATGTACATATTAAAAGGAAAGCCTCGTTTATGCTCGTGATTACTACAAAAAATCACCCTTCCATCGGGCATAAAATTGGGCGCCCAATTCGCTTGGCCAAGGTTAGTTACTTGCCGCGCATCTGTAC
>JAEZDR010000074.1 GCA_023433265.1 Bacteroidota bacterium
TCACATCCTGGGGCTGGAGAAGGTCCCAAGGGTTCGGCTGTTCGCCGATTAAAGTGGCACGTGAACTGGGTTCAGAACGTCGCAAGACAGTTCGGTCCCTATCTGTGGTGGGCGTTAGTAAATTGAGTGGACATGCTCTTAGTACGAGAGGACCGGAGCGTACGTACCGCTGGTGTATCTGTTGTGGTGCCAACTGCAATGCAGAGTAGCTATGTACGGCTAGGATAAACGCTGAAAGCATCTAAGCGTGAAACCTTCCACAAGATGAGTTTACTTTTAAGGGTCGTCAGAGACGATGACGTTGATAGGCTACAGGTGTAAAGTTGGTAACAACAAAGCCGAGTAGTACTAATTACCCGTAAGCTTTAATTTTATTTTTTTTGATACTTTATGCTCTTAGTAAAGAGATAATCGCTTTTTCCAATTATGTCAATTTTATTGTCTTTGTACTAAGTACTAAATACTGTGTACTAAGATTTAAGTTCTTATGGTGGTTTTACCGGCGGTGTTCACCTCTTCCCATACCGAACAGAGAAGTTAAGCCCGCCATGGCCGATGGTACTACACAACAATGTGGGAGAGTAGGTAGCTGCCATATTCATTGAACCCCGACCTTGCATAAGCGTCGGGGTTTTTTATGCCCCGTAATGAAGGTGTTAGAACAGAGAAGTTAAGCCCGTCCCGATCCATCGGGACCGATGGTACTACACAACAATGTGGGAGAGTCGAGACGATGTCCGGCATGTCTCGATGCCGGCCAAAGCGCCGGCATAGGTAGCTGCCATATTCATTGACCCCGACCTTGCAAAAGCGTCGGGGTTTTTTTATGCCCTAAAGCCTACCTAAAGCGTACTTAAAGCCAAACTAAAGCGTAGCTACAGTATAACAATGCGTACTCGTCGCTAACCAACCCCCGGCACTCTCCCAAATTGCCTTACTGTCACCCGTCCACAACTTCCTTGTATTACAGCCGTAAAATACCCCAATTAGTATTGAGTGTCAACAGCCTTCACTTTTTAATATGTCTTTTGCTGATATTTGCCCCACTTTGCAACTTCCCTCAACTTTTCTAGAATCAATCGCCCAGGTACCGGGTATAGATTTACAATCTCTTGAGCAGCTTCACAATTCGGGCGAGCAGGTAACCTCTATTCGTATTAACCCACTTAAATGCTCTAATGGGAATGCCCTGTTCCAGGAGGCTGACCGAGTGCCCTGGTGCGCCACAGGTTATTATTTACAGGAAAGACCCTCCTTCACATTCGACCCCCTGTTTCACGCGGGTGCGTACTATGTTCAAGAAGCATCAAGTATGTTTTTGTGGCAGGTTTTGAAAACAATAAAACCTAACCCCGGTGAAGAAGTTTTACTGGATAGTTGTGCGGCTCCTGGTGGCAAAAGCACCCTACTGGCCTCGTACTTTCCCCAGGGGTTGATTATCGCCAACGAGGTTATCAAACCACGAGCGTCTGTACTGGTAGAAAACATTACGAAATGGGGGAGTGGTAATGTTGTTGTTACTAATAATGATCCTGCTGACTTTTCTAAGCTACCCTCTATGTTCGATGGGGTTGTGGTAGATGCACCCTGTAGTGGCAGTGGATTATTTCGTAAAGACCCAGCAGCTATTCAAGAATGGAGTGTGCAAAACGTTCAGTTATGCTGCCAGCGTCAACAACGAATAATCGCGGGGTTGTGGAACAGCCTAAAACCAGGCGGCTATATGGTTTACTCCACCTGCTCTTACTCGATGGAGGAAGATGAGGCTATTAGCGACTGGCTGCTTTCTAATTATGATGCACAATCCATACGTATTCCTTTGAACAACGACTGGGGTATAGTGGAAACCACCAGTACAAAACACCAAGCCTTTGGTTATCGTTTCTTCCCTGATAAAGTGAGAGGCGAAGGGTTTTTTATCGCTGTTTTTCAAAAAGCGGGCAATGAGAACTTGTTCCAGAAACCATTGCCGCTGAGAAAAAGCATTTCAGCAACAGAACTTTCTATCGTGGAACCCTGGGTGGTAAGCGCCCCTTTTTTCACTTTTGTCAAGCAAGGCGAACGTATGCTAGCCTTACCTGCAAAACATTCGCAGGCGATTTTTAAGCTGATAGATACGCTTTACCTGCGCTTAGCCGGCACATTCGTTGGCGAAATAAAAGGAAAAGACTTTATTCCCTCGCACGACTTGGCTATTAGTACAATCGCTAATACAAACATTCCTGCTGTTGATGTAGATAAAGCCACGGCTCTTGATTATTTGAAAAAGAAGGAAATACTTGTGGATAATTTTAGGAAAGGTTGGACATTGATACGGTATTTGGGCGTTAATTTGGGCTGGATTAAAGTGCTTCAAAACAGGGTGAATAACTATTACCCTATTGAATGGCGGATTTTGAAAGACTAAATTTGCTGCACCCGGAAAGAACGAGATTATGAAAAAAATATTTCAACCCCTTATACTTCTATTTGCTTTCTTCTATTCAGGTACTTCATGGGCGCAGACCAAACTGTTAATACAGTTCAAAGGCGATGTGCCTTACGTAACTTATATGGTACAACCAGGCGAAACGCTTTCTGGCATCGGAAAGCAGTTTGGCTCTGATATCGGAACCGTGATGCGCTTCAATGGAATGAATGCAAATAGCAAGTTGGTGGTAGGGGAGACTGTAAAGGTTCCCGTAAAGATGCAAATGCTACAGCAGGGCAACAGTGCGCAACAACTAAACACTGCTCTTGTCCATGTAGTAGGCAAAAAAGAAACCCTGTACAGAATAAGTTTGAACCACAATAAAGTGCCCGTTGATCAACTAAAACTATGGAATGGTTTAACAGACAATGCTATCTCCGAAGGGCAACAACTGATCGTTGGATTCTTGAACACCTCAGCTATTGCAACACCTTCTGCACCAACAGAAGTTACAACTCCATCTACACAACCAACGGTAGACCCTGTTGCTAAAACAGTAATCAAAGAATCTCCGTCTGGTTCTAATGACTTTGAAATTGCAAAACCTTCCTCAGCCACCATAGTTCCCGTTGCCGCAACAGAACAACAAAACAACTCGGCAGAACTTTCTGAGTCCAGGGCTAAAGTGAAGGAAAAAGAACTAGCAATAGATCCTAAAAAGGTGAAAGAATCTGGTTTTTTCACAACGCTTTACGGTGTAGATGTTGACGACCGTTCAGCAGAGACGGTTGCTGGAACCGCAATGACTTTTAAAAGCTCTTCAGGCTGGGCCGATAAGAAATATTATATCTTAATGAATGGAGCGTCACCAGGAGCAATTGTAAAGGTTAGTACAGGTGGTGCAAAACACATCTACGCAAAAGTTCTATGGGGTCTTGGTTCGCTAAAGGAGAATGATGGCCTTGACTTTCGTCTGAGTAATGCCGCTGCAGCAGCCTTGGGCATTTCCGAAGCCAGGTTTCCTCTGCAGGTTACTTACTTTGACTAAAAGCTGCTTAAGCCGTAAATTGCGATATTATTGGTGGGTAAAACTCAAATCATACGAATCATTGCGGCAGTATACCTATTAGGCATTTATTGCATTAATATCGTCCCAAAGCAGTTGTGGCATGATATGCTAACCTGCCATAATCACAACATCGGCACGAACTATCCTAATGAGAAACAGATCATCGCTGTTGGCGGCGTTACCTGCAACCTCTCTGATTATCATTCTTCGTCACCAGTTAGTCTGGTAACCCCAATCGCTGTTTCGAAGATTGTTTTCTTCGCCTTTTACGATTTATGCCTGTTTTCTCTCGATCCAATAGTAGATATCCCCGTAGAAAACAGGTTGATGAGAGGTCCGCCAGCTGTATGCTAATAACGACAGTACGGTATCAACTCCTCTTATTTCAAACTTATTATTCATATTGGACAACGTAATATCCATCTTATTTTTTATGATGGTTTCTCTTCCGGCCAATGCGCAGGAATGTAATCTCCATTTTTCCGGCCATGTTGAAGATCGAGACACCAGGGAACAATTATCATTTGCAACAGTTAGAATTGTTGAACTTGACAATGTAAAAGTAACAGACGCTTCGGGAAACTTTACTTTCTCCAATTTATGTCGGGGGAGATATACTATAAAGATTACACATTTTCATTGTGATACTTTAATTAAGGTTATTGAGCTTGTGAATGATGATCATATAGATTTTCATTTGCCGCATAGTTATAATGTTTTAGGAGAAGTAGTGGTGGCAGCTTCTGCACAAGACAATACGAATTCCGGGTTGAAACGCCAGCTTAAGGGAGCGGAGCTTCAGCAAGCCAGGGGCAACTCGCTCGGAGAGGCGCTGAGCAAGCTGAATGGAGTGACGGTATTGCAAACCGGAACAAACATTGCCAAGCCAATTATTCATGGCATGCATGGAAACAGGATTCTGACAATAAATAACGGCGTACGACAGGAAGGTCAACAATGGGGAAATGAACATGCTCCTGATATAGATCCCTTTATTGCAGATAACCTGGTAGTAGTTAAGGGAGTTGATGAACTTAAATACGGATCCGATGCTATCGCGGGAGTAGTATTGGTAAATCCTAAACCATTGCGGAGAAATCCGGGCTATTTAGCCGAAATGAACACTGGGTACTCTACTAATAATAGACTTATCTATGCGTCTGCTGCCTGGGAACAGCAGCCTGCCCGATGGAAAGGATTTAGTTATAAAGTTCACGGTACTATTAGAAAGGCTGCAAACAGCACGACAGCAAATTACAGGTTGAATAATACAGGTTTTAATGAACTGAATGTGTCTGCAGCAGCATCTTGGAGAAAGAAAAAATGGGATATTGATATCTACTACAGCAGGTTCGCTTCAACCATTGCTATATTCCCGGGAGCACACGTCGGAAATATTTCTGATTTGTTACAAGCCATCAAATCAGAGAGACCTGATAATGTGTTCCTTGGTGAGGATAATTATACTATTGCACGACCCTATCAAAAAATTGCGCATCACTTAGCTAAAGCAACTGCAACGACTACCATAAAGGGACAAAAACTCTCGGCATCGGTGGCAGCACAGTATAACGAGCGCTCCGAATACGATTACCGTAGGGGCAATCAGCCAGGTGCTGAAATGCAGCTTCATTTACTCACATTATCACAGGATATTTCATGGACACATTCGATATTTAAACGCCTTACCGGCACGGCCGGTATTGCAGCAAGTCAACAAGATAATGTAGTGGCGGGCAGATACCTTATTCCAAACTATAAAAGCTACAGTTTTGGTGGTTATTGGATAGAAAAATGGAATAAAAACAGGTGGCAAATAGATGGGGGTCTAAGAATAGACTATAGGAGCATTGAAACGCTTCGACTGCCATTCAATCAACCTCCAATAGAATATAACTTCAATAATACCACCTTCGCGGCTTCTTTGAATACCACCTATAAGGCGAGTAAACAACTCAATTTAATTGGAAATATTGCTTTCAGTAGTAGGGCTCCCTATGTTAACGAGCTACTGAGCGATGGTATACACCATGGTACCGGTACATTCGAAACAGGGCTCTTTGCAAATGCTGCATTTACTGGTAAGACAAAACCAGAGAAGGCGCTGCACACTTCGTTTGGTTTTGATTATAATAGCAATAACGACATGGTGCACGTAACATTGAGCTTATACAACAACTATATAGAGGACTTCATCTATCAGCAACCCATGCCCGATAGTCCTGTGCTAACGGTTTCTGGGGCTTTCCCAAGAATCGGTTTTGCACAGACGACGGTGCTGATTAGTGGACTGGATTTGGCTTTGAGCTTCCATGCTTCAACTGCATGGCAGCTTTCTGCAAAAGCCTCTTTGGTTCGTGGCTACAACATAGATAAAAAAGATTGGCTGATCCTAATGCCGGCGGACAGAATGACTATTGCAGCGACCTACAAGTTTGCTAATGTTAGAGGCCTGAGCAATGGATACCTGAGTATAGAAGCGCCTTTAATAGCTCGCCAATCAAGACTGCCTGACGAAACGAGACATGGCAGGCAGGATTACAAAGTTCCGCCTGCTGGGTACGCGTTGGTGAACATTCTAGCCTCAACGACTATTTCGTCGCCGGTTACGCCAATAACAATTACCGCTGGTATCAACAACCTTTTTAATCTTTCGTATCGCGACTATCTTAACCAATTCAGATACTTTACGGATGAAGTAGGAAGGAATTTCAGTTTGAAAATCAGTCTATCACTACAAAAACACTAATATGAATAGAATACTTTTTTTAATACTACTTGGCTGCATCCTTTCTGCAAGCTGTAAAAAGGCTGTTACTGAAACTAACCAGGGCGAATTGATAACTACCATAGTAATAGATGCTACCAACATTAGTACAGGTGCATTCAAATCTTTTCAATGGAAGGACATCGATGGGCCAGGTGGAGCATCCCCGGTAATTGATTCTATCAAACTTGAAACGAATAGTAGTTATGATATTGAGGTAAGGATGTTCGACCACACAAAAACGCCCGCTGCAGATGTTTCCAGTGAAATCCTTGAAGAAGGGGAGGTCCATCGTATTTATTACGACTTACTCGGATCAAGTGGTATGGATGTCACCACCACTGACCTTGACCAAAACAACATGCCTCTTGGTTTGCAGGCATTGCTTAGTACCTCGGCTGCCACTTCTGGAAGAATGAAAATTACACTAAGGCACTATTCATCCGGAGGGAAGGCTGCAGCAGATATGGTTAATAGCCCTAAGTCTTCAACCGATGCTGAAGTGGAATTTCCAATTACCGTCCAGTGATTAATGCCTGAAATGCCTTGTATTTGTAATGACCATCGGCAATCCGTTGGCCTTACAATAGGAAATGCTGTCTGCATCCCTGATAGAACCTCCTGGCTGGATGAAAGCAGCAATACCCTCTGTATGTGCTATTTTGACGCAATCGTCAAATGGAAAGAAAGCATCGGAAGCCAATACCGCTCCTTGTAAACTAAAAGAGAATTGCTTCGCTTTTTCTATTGCCTGGCGCAAAGCATCTATTCGGCTGGTTTGGCCGCAGCCTTTGCCGATGAGCTGCATTCCTTTGATTAATGCGATAGCATTGCTTTTAAGGTGCTTGCACACTAGGTTAGCAAATATGAGGTCTGTCGCCTGCTCTTTACTAGTATTTATTCCACCCACTTCTTGCCAATCGGAATAGTTAGCGTCATCGGAGTCTTGCACCAAAAGGCCATTTAGAATTGTTCGGGACGCGGTTGAGGTGGATCGCTTGAAATTAACCTTCCAATTAAGAAGGATACGATTCTTTTTCGTACGAAGCAGGTTTAACGCGTTTTCTTCGAAATCAGGAGCTATAAGAACCTCGAAAAATATGTTGTTTATTTGTTCTGCAGTAACAAGGTCTATTTTAGTGTTGCTTATGAGAATGCCACCGAAAGCACTTTCCGGGTCGCCTGCAAACGAGTCTTTCCATGCCTGTAAAAGTTGATTACGAGCTGCAATACCGCAGACATTAGTGTGTTTGACTATCGCAAAAACCGCTTCAATTGACTGCAGATTGGAAACATCATGCATTAGTTGGATGGCTGCGTCTACATCCACAAGGTTGTTATACGAAAGTTCTTTTCCATTTAGCTGGGTGAAGGAGTTTTGCAAATTTCCTTTGAAGTACGCTTTCTGGTGGGGATTTTCCCCGTATCGCAATACCGTCTCTGATTTGCCATCAAAATAATCACTGATGGCGATATCATAGTTTTTTACTATCGTAAATGCTTGGGCAGCCAACTGTCTTCTTTGTTTAAGTGTAGTTCCATTCTGGTTTCTTAACCAGGAAGTGACCATGCTATACTGGTCTTTAGCTGCAATAACAGCAACATCAATGAAGTTTTTTGCAGCAGCCCGAATCATAGAAGGGCCGCCTATATCGATTTTCTCTATAATCTGGGACTCATCGGTAGTGTTTCGTACGGTTTCTTCAAAAGGGTAGAGGTCTACTACTACAAGATCGATTTCAGAAATATGGTGTTGTTGCATTTCATTCCGGTGTTGTTCATCCGAACGTTTTCCCAGGATACCGCCAAATATGAGGGGGTGAAGAGTTTTTACTCTTCCTCCAAGGATAGGAGGAAAGGAAGTAATCTCTTCGATTGGCACACAGCTTATGCCTAACTGCTCCAGAAATTGCTGAGTTCCACCGGTAGAGAAAATTGTTACGTTATTTTCTGCCAATTGCCTGGCAAGTAATTCCAGCCCATCTTTATAAAAGACCGATATCAGGGCGGATTTAATTTCTTTAATCATGAAGCATTTATTAATGACACTGGCCGCTTCAAAGATCTAAAGTAAAAGCGCCATCGTCTGTAGTTGAATGAAAACGCAAATGTAATAGCTCTGCCTCTTTTTTCCATTGGGCGAGCTTGGAACGGCTATTATTGGCATCTACAACTACAACTCCATTAGTCAATTGATGTTTGTAACTCTGAAGTGAGACGTTTGGATTCGCTGTAAGAATTAACGCATCGAGGGTAGCAGCAGAGTCAATTTTTATCGGTTGGTTTACCAGTGCTATCACGGTTTGCCTGTTTCGAATAATAAAAGAAGCATTTGAATGGATGAATTTTCCGGGAACATTACAGAAAGCTTTCTGCCTGGCGGGTAAAAGGTTATAACGCACCATTTTGTTGTTCTTAATTATGGAAGTATCACCAATAAACGTGTAACTGCCATCGTGAAGGATATCCATTGCTGTTTGTTTTGGAACGTTATACACAACCAATCGTTGGCTCGGTGTATTGAATACTCTTTTTACCTGGAAACTCACTAACAAAAGCACTGTTAGTAGAGGTATTGGCACGAAGTAGGTGGCTTTACGGTAAACTATCCAGCGAGCAAGTACAAAACAAATAATGAATAAGAGAATCGTTTGGATCACATCAATATGTAGATCCTCCAATAAACCAAATGCGGTTTGGTTCAGATGATGAACAAACAGGTTCATCCAACCAATTAGGACTGAGACGGCCTGACCAATGAACGAGACCAGGATGGTCTCTCCAAGGGCAACGAGGGCTATTTCGGCGTACAAGACGAGGCAGGACAGTGGCACTGCAACAAGATTGCTGATTACGAAGAACAATGGAAATTGGTGGAAGTAATAAATCAAAAGGGGAAGCACAAATATCTGGGCGGAAATACTTACCGACATGAGTCCCCAAACCCATTTGAGTAAATTATTTTCAAATAAGAAAGTTTTGTACAGAGCCTTGTGGACATAGGCAATACCAAAAACTGCTGCGTAGGAAAGTTGGAAGCCCACATCGTAAAGAAAGTAGGGATTAAACAACAGTAAAAGAAAAGCTGAAGATGCTAAAGTATTGATCAGATTGTTCTGTTTTCCCCCAATCTGGCCCATCAGAAGAACTGTAAACATAACTGCTGCCCGCATTATAGATGCAGCAGCACCAGCTACCACTGTAAATCCCCAGATAACAACCAAAGTAATAACAATGAAGGCTGCGTTTCCGGCTTTGTAATACCTTATTCTTTTGAATAGAACCACAAGCAACCCATAAATCATTGCAATATGCATCCCACTGATGGCTATGATATGAACCACGCCGGTATTGCTGTAGGCTTGCAATAGATCTGGATCTATATCGTCCCGGTATCCTACAAGGAGTGCTTCAGCTATTGCTGCCTCATCTTTTCCGGGAACAGTACTGTTTATTAGTTCAAGAAGGTAATCTCTTAATACCAATAACTTTTGTGTAACCTTGCTGCCGCCCCAATATTTAGTGATGACAATGTCTTTTTTAGTTAAATAAACTTGGTGGTATATTCCTTTAAATGAACAATGGCGCTTGTAATCGAAACTACCTGGATTCCCACTGTTCTTTATCCCCTGCAGGGGTCGCTTGAAGGCCAACGTGTTTCCATATTTTAATAGTTCTTCAAGAGTGCTGTCTTTGGCAAAGTAAACGATAATCCTACCGGATGCAGGTTTCCATCCCTTATCATTAACAGCGATTACCGTTGCCTCAACCTTAAAAGAATTTGGCTTCGGAACAGGAGGCTCTTCAAGCATTATTAATAATTCGGTTGGGTTCATCCTGCCAATCCAGTCGGATTGTTGGCTCACATCTCTTTGCTGCACAGTAAGTACCCCACAAAGCATGATCAGCGTAATAAGACAGAGGCCAGGAAGCCACCGAAAGGAGTAACGGGACCTCGCCGGCATTTTTACAGATATAGCAAAGCAAATTGACGCTACAAGGGCCACGCCACATACCAATAGAGGAGGAACAAATACATTCATCTGTATTAGAATGCCTAGTGCATAGGCAATAACAATTCTTACGAACGGAAGTTTTTCAATCGACAAATGCAGTTTAGAATCCGGCATGAAATTAAAAGTAAAACAGGGAGTTGAGTCAATAAATGACCTTTGACATTTAATGGAAATCGCCGGGTCCTTAATATATTACATTTAATTTAAATGATTGTTCTAAGATGCCTACTTTCGCCGGAAAATTGCATTGTTGTGAAGTACTATTCAGCAATAATTGAATTGAGAAAAAAATATTCCGAGCTTACGCAACAGTTTGCACAAGCTTTACAGGAAGAACGATCATCTGCTGAGTTGGAAGCGCTGCACCAACAATCTAAAGAAGTAGCAAATGAAATCGAGGAATTAGAATTACAACAGCTCGAGCATCAACGCGGTAGTAAGGGTAATAAAGAATAAAGAAAAAGAGTTTAAGCGGATAAGGATACTAGTTTACCACCTCTGCTACAGGCATTAGACTCGCATTAATTACATTTGCTCCCTTTTAGCTACAATTGTGGCTACAGCCTCAAATGTTTCAGATGAAGTATATTGAAGAAATAAAACGCAGGAAGACTTTTGCTATTATATCCCACCCAGATGCTGGAAAGACCACGTTGACTGAAAAGTTTCTCTTGTTCGGCGGGGCAATCCAAACCGCTGGAGCTGTAAAAAGCAACAAAATTAAGAAACATGCGACTTCCGATTTCATGGAAATTGAACGGCAAAGGGGAATATCAGTAGCCACTTCGGTGATGAGTTTCGAATACAAAGGCATGTTGATCAATCTCCTTGATACCCCTGGTCACAAAGACTTTGCTGAAGATACTTATAGGACGCTTACTGCTGTAGATAGCGTCGTGTTGGTTATTGACAGCGTGAATGGCGTGGAAGAACAAACACGTCGCCTAATGGAAGTTTGCCGGATGAGAGATACGCCGGTTATCGTTTTTATTAATAAGCTTGACAGGGACGGAAAGAATAGGTTCGACCTGCTCGAAGAGGTCGAAAAGGAGTTGAACATTGCTTTACACCCGATGACTTGGCCAATTAACAGCGGTAAAGACTTCAAAGGTGTATATAACCTGCATACTAAAAGCCTTTTGTTGTTCACTCCTAATACTAAGGCAGATGAAGACGCCGTAGTAATTGATGATCTGGGCAACAAAATATTAGAAGAGAAGCTTGGCGAAAAAGACGCCGGCACGCTGCGCGAAGATGTTGAACTGGTGGAAGGCGTACATGGAAAACTTGATAATAGTGCTTACCTCGACGGCAAGGTTGCACCGGTATTCTTTGGAAGCGCTATCAATAACTTTGGGGTAAAAGAACTACTTGACACATTTATTACAATTGCGCCGACACCCAGGGACAGGGAAACTAATAAAGCTGCCGTTGCTGTATATGATGAAAAAATGAGTGGTTTCGTTTTCAAAATCCACGCTAACCTCGATCCTAAGCACAGGGACAGGATAGCTTTCCTACGCATTTGTAGTGGCAAGTTCGAGAGGAACAAATACTACCACCATGTTCGGCTTGATAAAGATTTTCGTTTTAGCAACCCCTACACTTTTATGGCCCGCAGCAAGGACATCATTGAGGATGCCTACGCTGGCGATGTAGTAGGGTTGTTTGATACAGGGAATTTCAAGATTGGTGATACACTAACAGAGGGCGAAGACTTTTATTTTACAGGCATTCCTTCTTTTTCGCCAGAAATATTTAAGGAGTTGGTGAACAAGGATCCAATGAAAACCAAACAACTTGAGAAAGGCGTTCGCCAACTTACTGACGAAGGAGTTGCCCAGCTATTTACCCAGTTTGGAGGAAACAAAAAGATAATCGGTTGCGTAGGAGACCTGCAATTTGAAGTTATACAGTATAGGTTATTGCATGAGTATGGGGCTGCGGCAGAGTTTAGGACGCTTCCTTTTTACAAGGCTTGCTGGCTGACTAGTAGTGATAAGGCGAAACTCGAAGATTTTACCAGGTTCAAACAGGCAAATATTGCCGAAGATAAGGATGGTCACATTGTTTACCTTGCTCAGAGTGAGTGGTTTTTGAATACAGAAAGACAAAACAACCCTGACATTGAATTTCACTTCACTAGTGAAATACACAAGTAGTTTTTGTTGTTTCAACTTAAATCTCTTTATATTTGCAGCCCTAAATAGGATACCGGGCCTCGTAGCTCAACTGAATAGAGCATCTGACTACGGATCAGAAGGTTTCAGGTTTGAATCCTGACGAGGTCACCAGGCCGGCATTTCATGCCCGGCTTTTTTTATGTAGATTTATATAAAACCATTGTAGCTAAACAGGATGCAGCTTGTTTTTCTCTTGAGCTGCTATGGGCATACTACCGTCCGTGATTATCGTAAACTTAACGCCGCTACCCGACTGCGATTGAATATCCGCTATAGCTGAATTGTTTGATATAAACTCCAGAACCATCGGTAACCCAAGACCTGAACCAAATTCACCAGCGGTACCTTTTTCTATAGCTACCTGCTTGCCGGTTAACAAGGCGTCAATCTTTTCTTGGGTAATGCCTTTTCCTTGGTCTGCTACACTAAACGACAACTTGCCACGGATATGCTTTGCATCAAGCGTAATCCTGCCTCCCGGTAGCGAAAACTTTAGGCTGTTTCCCACGAGGTTTCGAATGATGAAACTTAAGTGGTCTTGGTCAAAAACCACCTTTGTGCCCGGTGGAACATTATTGATAAGATTGAGTTCCTTTGTTTTTGCTGTTGATTCATATAAAGAAAACACATGCTCAACTTCGTTATAAAGATCAACCTCGGTACGTGCAACCGGAAGTTTGTTTGCTTGGTTTTTTCCCCAGGCAAGGATGTTCTCCATTGTATCAAGGGATACGGCTGCCGATGTTCGTAGTTGTTTCCAGATGAGCTGGGTTTCTTCCTCTGATAAACCGCCTTCAGATAGTAAATCAACGACACTGATAAGGGTGGTGAGTGGTGTACGAAGATCATGTCCAACTACCGAGATTAACTTGTCGCGTACCTTATTAGTTTGCTCAATCTTTCTTTGCTGTTCAGCTAATAGGCGGCCCTTGTTCCGCTTCTGCACGTATAGCAAAAGGATTGTAATTAGCATAATCACACTTAGAATAGCGATCAGCAAGAGCAAATTTCTTTGGGATGTTTTCGCTTTGTTTTCTTGTTCAAGGAGCGCAATCTTATTTTCCTTTTTTTCAAGATCGAAGGCTGCTTTCGTTTTTTCAAGAAGCTCAGTTTTGTCAGCGTTGTAGATGGTGTCTTTCAGTTCATTTATACTATCCCCAAGAAGAGTGGCTGTTCTATAGTCTTGCTTCTGCTCCGCAATCTGCTTTAAAATAGCAAGATTGTCAAGCACAAGCCGATTATCACCTATTTCACGTGCTAATGCCAGGCTTTGATTAGCAGCAATTTCGCTCCCTCGATAGTTCTTCTTTTGTTGGTGAAGTTCGGCAATTGAGTACCAGGTTCGTGCAATTCCAACCGGGTAGCCTATGCCAGTGTATAAACCTAACGCATGCTGCAGGTACGAAAATGCAGGAGCCAGCTTACCTAACGCTATATTAACCTTCCCAATGTTTAATGTAACATCTGCAAGAACTTTTTGATGATTTAATTCACCAGCTAGTTTTTGAGCCCTTAGGAACATGTTAAGCGCCTTATTAAAGTCCCCCTGTTTCGCGTGAAATATACCAAGACTATTGACTGAAGCCATCTCGGTTTTCTTATCATTCAGCTTCAGGGAGAGATCAAGGGATATTTTTGTGTGGTTTATAGCCCTTTCAAGGTTACCGGAAAGATCATACACCAGGCCTAATTTTTGATGGAGGTCGGCAATACTAGGTTCATCCTTCAATTGCTCGCGGAGCCTGAGAGCTTTTAACATCCAGGCTAATGATTCGGCAGGCATCTGTTGCATGCCATAGCAAACCCCCATCATTGCGTAAATCTGGGCAATGCCCGCGCTGTCACCTATCTTACGATAGCTAGTTTCCGCCTTTTTATAGTAGTTGAAAGCCGACTCATAATTGGTCAGATTCATTTCAGCCACGCCGGCGCATGAATGTCCATTAGCAATTCCCTCATTATAGTCTATCCTTTTAGAAGCTTTTATCGCTATTAAAGCAAAGGATAACGCACTGTCTGTATTTATTGAAATATAGTTTCTGCTTTTTACCAACATTGCGTCTATGGCAGCTTTGTCTAAATGCTGACCAACGGTAATGCCGGGAGAAAGAACTAAAAGAAATATCAGGATATGGATCAAAGCCTTGAGATGCATCAACAAAATTTTCGGTTACAATATACAATTGTGTTTTAAAGGTAAGGATTATGTTGAATCATACCTTCGTGGTATAGCTAGATTCCACTAAACGAAACAATAAACAACTTTGTAAGTCGTATGATGAAAAAACTTCTATATAGTCTATTTTTCTTGCTTTCGGTTTCTGCCAAAGCTCAATATGAATTGAGTGAACAAATCGGCAACGTAAGAGGTTTCAGACCTATTGCAGGTGGTTACGAATTCAGGATAACTAATGCCTATGCGTCGGTAACAGTTTATAAACCCTCAGTAGTCCGGGTGAGGATTGCCAGAAACAAACCGTTACAGGATGAATCTTTTGCGATAGATAGCTTAGTGCCGCTTGGGAGATTTACATCGTTTACCAATAACCCAAACAGTTTTAGACTAACAACCGACTCGCTAAAGATCGAGATCACAAAAAAGCCTTTTAGAGTTAATTTTTTCAATCGGTTTGGGGCGGTATTGGCGGATGATGATACTACTTTAGGTGTAAGCTGGTTTGGCGACAGAGTTACCTGCTATAAGCATCTTCATAAAGATGAAAAATTTATAGGGTTAGGCGAAAAAACAGGAGGAATTAATAGGAGAGGTCAGCACTTTGTAAATTGGAATAGCGATGTTCCCGGTTATGCACTGAATGCAGATCCCCTTTATGCTACACTTCCTTTCTTCATAGGCATTCACGATAGGTTGATGTACGGCATCTTCTTCGACAATAGCTACCGCAGTTATTTCAATTTCGGAGGTGGGGCAGATGAAGAACTATTCAGCTTCGGAGCAGATGCCGGAGAGATGAACTACTATTTCATTTACGGTAATTCTGTTGCAGATATTGTTGAAAACTATACTGCTTTAACAGGCCGTACTCCCATGCCACCCGTTTGGAGCCTGGGCTTTCAGCAAAGCCGCTGGGGGTACGACAGCCAGGAACAAATGATTGAACTGGCAAATACGTTCAGGAAAAAAAAGATGCCCGCAGATGTACTTGTAAGCGATATACCTTACATGCATGATTACAAGATATTCACCTGGAACAGAACCGGTTTCCCGGACCCGGGGGCGATGATGAAAGCGCTGAGGGAGTTAAATTTCGAAATGGTGACCATTGTTGATCCGGGAATTTCCGTGGATACAGGATACAGCGCGTACCGGGAGGCTTTGGCAGGTAATCATATCGTAAAATATCCAGGGGGAAAGCCTTACATTGGACATGTATGGCCGGGACGCTGTGTGTTCCCTGACTTTCTAAAAAAGTCTTCACGTGAATGGTGGGGGCAAAGCTTTAAAAAAGGTTATGTGGATATTGGAATAAAAGGGTTTTGGAACGATATGAATGAGCCTGCTGCATGGGGACGTGAGTTTCCGAATTTGGTAGAGTTCGGTGAAGGAAAAGAAAGGCAAACACTTTACCGGGTGAAGAACGCTTATGGATCGCTTATGAGCAAAGCAACCTACGAAGGAACCCGCTCGCTATTGGGAGACGAAAGGCCGTTCATCTTAACCCGTGCGGCATACGCCGGTATCCAGAAATATTCTGCAATGTGGACAGGAGATAATGTATCTAGCGACGAACACATGTTGCTGGGCTTTAGATTAATGAACAGCATGGGTGTTAGTGGAGTACCTTTTACGGGAATGGACGTCGGTGGTTTTATGGGTAATCCTTCACCTGAACTTTTTGTTCGATGGATGAGTCTTGGGCTATATTCTCCACTTTTTAGAAATCATACACACATTGGTTACAACTATCGTGAGCCTTGGTTGTTCGGGGAAACAAATACAATTAGGGTGAGGAAAATTCTAGAACAAAGGTACCAACTGCTTCCATATCTGTATAGTGTTTTCTACGAGGCACACACGAAAGGATATCCTATCAATAGAATGTTGCCATTTTATTATCCACTTGATGAGACGACCTTTCATCAAAGTTTCGAGAACCAATTCTTTCATGGGCAGTTTATCTTAGTATGTCCCGTGCCTTCCGATAAAGATTTTGCCGAGGTTTACCTGCCCGGTGAAACAGACTATTATAGGCTTTCCGATGAGAAACCATATAAAGGTGGGCATAAATATATGGTGACGGCACCCCTTGACGATTTACCAGTGTTTGTGAAAGCATCTTCTATAATTCCAATGCAAAGTGTAGTGCAAAACACAAAGGAGAAAGGTGATGGATTATTATACTTACATGTTTACGAAGGTGAAAACCCTTCAAACTTTACTTATTATGAAGATGACGGCAACACCTATAATTACGAAAAAAGAGTGTTTTATAAAAGACAATTTCATTATTCGCCTAAAGACAAAACACTGACCTTGTCACCGGTTGAAGGAAGTTATTCTTCTAAATTCACTCGTGTGCAGGTCATTATACATGGATCTAATATGCCAATCAAAAAAGAACCTATTGTGTTTGGGAGCGATAAAATCATTATTGCGTTATAAAGTAAAAAGCTGTCGGGTTAATGTTATTTTTGAAACAGATTTTGGGCATTTGAAAAGTTAACTAGTAGTTGCTGCTATGAGATCCTTGCTAATATTATTGTTTTTATTCATCGGGTTAATTACAACTGAGTGTTTTAGCCAGACTAGTACTAAAGTAATCGATAGCCTTTATTATAGCTATCAAAGGGTAACTACTGCAGATAAGAAGGTGGAGAGTGCGGGAGCTATTGCTTTTGCATTACTTACTACAAACTCGCAAAAGGCGGATAGTTTTCGAAAGTTATGCCTTGAGCATGCCGAGCTTTCCAGGAATAGGAAACTAATTGTCCACGCAAACCAGGTATCTGCAAGGTGCTACCTGCTTTTTGCAGGTATTAAAGAAAATGCACCTAAAGCTGCGTTTTACTTCGACAAAGCTTATCGGGTTGCCAGTGAGAGTAAGCTTGATAAAGAAGCTGCTGCCAGCTTACTTGGGCTTGCGGAATTATACAGGGCTACATATGAAGTGGAAAAGGCTATGAGCTTTACTTCACAGGCATTTGCCTTGTTAGGGAGCGAACCTGATTGCGACAGTTTGCGGGCCTTAAGTTATCTCAGTTTCGCAGATAATTATATGCTTAGAAAAGAGAAGCTGCTCGCGTTAAAGAACTACTTCAATGCACAAAAGGTTGCTGAGTTAGCTAAAGATCATTCATTAACGAGGAGGGTAACGCTTAAACTGGTTGAGTTTTATGCTTCAACCGAGGATTATGACAAGGCTATTGATTATGCGATAAAGGCAGCAAACATACAAAAAGAAAAATCTCTGACGGCTGTTTATGATCAGGCAAGCGACTTGTTGTTACAGGGTAAGCTATTTGATGCGAAAGGCCAGAACGAGATTGCAAAAAAAATGTTTGACAATGCATTGCGCATTGCTGACAGCCTTGGTGAGGCACCGTTAAAAAATAAAATTTCTGTCGCTGTTTTTGAGATGTACTTGAATGACAACATGGCCGAAGAAGCATTGGCATTTTTCAATTCGAACGCTTCGCTGCAAAAATATATTAAGCTTATGGGCCTGGAATGTTACATAAGCTACGCCTATGCGTATCTCTATACTCAATTAAACAGGCTTGATTCTGCAGGACTTTACTATCAAAAGGCTTTATCAGGTATTTCCCAGTTAGATACCGAAACAGAACTCGAGTTCAGTATCGATTATGCTAATTACCTAATCAAATCCGGCAATCATGATGAAGCCATTAGGTTGCTAGAAGCTTCTGTTTCCACCGCCAGGGAAATAGGTGAGATGGAGTATCAAAAGAACTTTTATAGTAAGCTGGATTCGGTATATAGGTTGAAAACGGATTATAGGAATGCTCTTCATTTTGCTACGCTTTCTCAAAGATTGAAAGACACCTTAAACCTTCTCGCCCGTCAGGAAGATTTGCTTCAGCTACAATTGCAGGATGAGGAAGAGCGACAAGTTAGAATGCTGAAAGCTGAAGAGGAGGATAGGAAGCGCAGGTACCAATTCCAATATTTAGCGATAACGATTGGCATCGCAATGTTTTTTGTACTTCTAGTTATGATGGGAACTTTCAAAGTTTCCAAAACAACCATCCGTATCGTTGGTTTTTTTACATTCATTATGGCGTTTGAATTTGTGTTCCTTATTCTCAAAAAATATTTTCACGCCATTACACATGAAGAACCCTGGAAAGATCTGGTTGTAATGATTGGACTCGCCGCTTTTTTACTTCCATTGCACCATTGGCTTGAACATAAAGTAATTCATTACCTCACATCCAGGCAATTGATCCGGCTGGAGAAGGGCAGAACCTTGCTCAACAAATTGTTACGAAAACCAGCCCGTGCGAGGAAAGATTTCGAAGTAACAGAACAGGAAAACAGTTAAACTCCTGTTCTATTATATGATTTAATCGTTCCCGGTAATATTATCACGTCTTGCCGTTACCTTAATTTAATTTATCGGGTTGTACCAGTTTATCTTCCTGCTAGCAATCATTACGAGAGAAAGGATAATAAACAGGCCAATGCTACCTATTAATAAAGCTGTGTCTTCTAAACGTACCAGCACAAAAGTGAATATGTACAGTGATGCCAGTACAGTAAAGAAAGCGCCGGCTGCTTTCCATGTTTTAAAGTGGCTGTACGTATACCATGTAACGAGGAATACAGTAGCAACCGAAGCAAACAAATACGAAAGGTCAAATGAAATAAACTCGCTGAATGAGAGTAACAGAGAGTAAAAAATGACTAGTGCTAATCCAACCAATACATATTGCACAGAGTGTAAAGGCTTCTTTTGCAGAAGTTCAACAATAAAAAAGAGCGCGAAAGTGAGGCCGATAAATAGAATTGCATACTTTACACTTCTTGATGTTTTTGCATAATTATCTGTAGGTTGAAGCATATTTAGGCCAAAGGCAAAGTTGGAACTTTCAAATTTACCGGCTTGTAGGAGGGTGCCAAATGGCAGGTTAGCTTTATTAAATTGCCAATGAGCCTCAAACCCATTCTCCGTTAATTTCCGTTCTATCGGTAAACTAGTACCATCAAATGAAGGAGCATTCCAACTTGAGGATATTTTGAAAACACTATTACCTGCAAGCGGAACACAGTATAGTGTTTCACTGCCTCGGAGACTAAAGTTCATATCAAAATTGATAGGCTTGCCGAGGTCGCTTGCTGAAAGTGTTAATGGGGCAGAAAGGCCATCTCTATTTATATCTTCGTCAGGCAATCCGGGTGAAAGATCATACTGCTGTGCATTAGCGGTTATCACCATCCGTTGTTCGATGCCTCTGTAATCACTAACGCCATAACAAATTTTGCTGTCCTTCCATTGAACCGCAGATGAATCAATACCTTTGGGCAACTTTGGGTGGAAAACGCCTTTTGTTTGAATTTGAGCGCGGTATAACAGGACGTCATATATCGATCGCCGTCTTACTTCCGGCGTAACAGTGCCAGTTACGCTAAGTTGTTCAGGTAATATCCAGACATGTTTTTGTGTTCTAATCGTTTTACCACCAACGTCTTCTATTGTAAGAAAGGGAAGGAAAATGTAAGGGCCTGTGAGGGTTTGCTGACCGCCCCATTTACTACTTACTTCTTTTACCACCTCTCGCTGTCTTTCTTTTCTTTCGTCAACCAGGTTTACGATGAAAAGGGTAGGTATCATTAATCCGAGAATAAGCACCCCGGTTATAATGCCTTTGATAAGAATACGGGTGGATGGGTTCTGGATTTCTTTACCGATAGTTTGATTTAGGTTGTCCATAATACTATTTATAAGTTTGTAAGGATAAAATCACTTTGAATTACAAAGTGTAATCTCAAAAAAAATCACTCAATCCATTTTAGCATATTTTCGAGTGCTTCCAGGTGCTCTTTAAAAGCTTTCTCACCCGCTTTGGTGATAGAATATGTGGTATTAGTCTTTCGTCCAATAAATCCTTTTTGAACTTTGATATACTTGTTTTCTTCGAGGGTTTTAAGATGGCTTGCCAGGTTGCCATCAGTTACCTGGATTAATTCTTTTAAATCGTTGAAGCTTATTTCTTCGTTAACAATTAATGCACTCATGATCCCTAGCCTTATCCGGCTATCGAACACCTTATTAAGTCTTTCAATGGGATTTTTCATGACAGCTATTTAATTTTATTTCCTTTCATATTTCCACCACATAATGCTGCCATATATAATGTGCAATAAACCGAAGCCGACCGCCCAAAAATAGAGGCCGTACCCGGGATAAAACAGGCTGATAATACCCAAAAAAAGCTGACCATACCCGAGGTACCGTACTTCAGAAAGAGTGAATTTGCTTCCATTGATCAATGCAAGTCCATAAAATAGAAGACAACCGCCAATAACCAAATCGTATGTACCATATGCCAATAGCTTATATACAAAGAAAACTCCGGCCAGCATTGGAATTGCAACAGCAAAAAGGACTCGCCGTGAAGTAACACTCCAAATAGGTGAATTGTTTTTTTTACTTCGCGAGTAAGTAAACACTACAGCAAGAATGAAAGCAACTATAAAAGTGATGATTGCAATCCAAAATAGCCTACTATTAAACAATATGTCCAGCCCAAAACCGCGCGGCTCCTGTATAGGGTAACTTCCAAAAGGAGATGAGCCTGCTTTATAAAAAATATCACTGGCAAACCAGGCACTGACAAGACCGCATATACCGGCAGCAATGCCGCTTAAGCCGCTCAGGCTGATGAACCTGCTGCTTCGCTCCATCATCTGCTTGATATCCTTGAGCGTATCCAGTTGCTGGTGAGAGTGTTCCATATAAAGCACTTTGGAATGCAAAGTAAGAGGATATAAACTTATCAGACAAAAATATTTTGCAGTGGTGTTTGATAGGTAGGATTATCGCCACCTTAGATTGTGATTCGCTAATCAAAGAATTCAAGGCCTATTAATAAAACTGGCCAGCTTACAGAATAATATGTGGTTAATACGAGCTCTAGTGCAGGTACCATCAACGATGTGCCGTGGCTGAAGGGCATAAGTGGCTTAGTTGCATTAAATCTTGAAATTATATCCGTGGGGGATATTTCAGATAAGCTCTAACGAGATATAGTAAGCGGCCAAAAGCGGCCGCTTTTATTATTTTTCTGCTTTTACTGAACGTACAAGCTCACCACCTTTTCTTACACGGAATCGCTTTCTTAACCTTAAGCCGCTCTTTTCAACATTTCCTTCCATAACAATTTGATTTATGTGTTTAACTCTAAAAAAACCATGCCAGCAGTACTATTTCCTATTTTGCTTAATGTAAGTCTTAAAAGACTACGCTGCTTTTTACAACATCATTGTTAAGCTGCCAGGCAAGCTTAAGAGTAACAGAAACCGCTGATATCCAATCGATTTAAGACCCTTTCTACTTGGTATCGTTTGCGTAGAAAGGGTAATAGGTCATGTTATTATGCTTAAAGCTTCTCTAACATTGTACAAGAGAAAACAGGTTGAATTTTAGGTGCTTGATTAGACCGGATTGTGACAACGGGGATCAGGTAAAATTCACCACGATTGCGTTAACAATTCTAAATACAAAAGTCAACATCCAGATGAAGAAACTCTGTTTGCTCTTCCAGCTTTTCTTACTTGCATCTCTTTCTTTTGCTCAACCCGCTACGGGTAGTGTAAAGCCCAAATTGCCTAAAGTAATACAACCTGTTTTTAAGAAAGATTCATTCAATATAAGGAAGTATGGTGCCGTGGCTGATGGGTTAACACTCAATACAACGGCCATCAATAAGGCAATTGATGCATGTAACAAAAAAGGGGGTGGGGTTGTAGTTGTACCTCCAGGGCTATGGCTTACCGGGCCTGTGATGCTTAAGAGTAATGTTAATCTTCACTTGCAACGCAACGCTATACTCCAATTTACTTCAGACTTTGATCAATACAAATTGATCCGTACTAATTGGGAAGGCAGAGATACATGGAGAAACGAATCACCATTATCCGCTACAAATGCAACCAATATCGCGATAACGGGGTACGGAATTATAGATGGAAACGGGCAAGCATGGCGGATGGTAAAAAAAGGAAAACTTACAGATAGTGATTGGAAGAAACTGGTAGCTAGCGGTGGGGTTCTTAGTGATGATAAAAAAACGTGGTATCCATCAGCTAAATCGTTACGTGGAGCTTCCATTCCTAATGCCGCATCAGCTATTGAAGGCCCGATGTTGGATTCAATCAAAGACTTCCTCCGTCCAAATCTTCTTGTATTTACACGCTGTAATAAGATTTTATTAGAAGGTGTCACGTTTCAAAACTCTCCTGCATGGTGTCTACATCCCTTGATGAGCGAGAACCTAACGGTTAGGGGAATCACTGTGAAGAATCCCTGGTTTGCTCAAAATGGCGACGGTATTGACTTAGAAAGCTGCAAAAACGTGGTTATCGAAAATTCAGTGTTCGACGTAGGTGACGATGGTTTATGTATTAAAAGCGGAAGAGACGAAGAAGGCCGCAAAAGAGCAATGCCTACCGAGAATGTATTGATAAGGAATTGTACGGTGTACGCTGCGCACGGTGGCTTTGTTATTGGCAGCGAGATGAGTGGTGGTGCGCGCAATATTTATGTACATGATTGTTCATTTATAGGCACCGACATTGGACTTCGCTTTAAGACTACACGTGGCCGCGGTGGGTTGGTAGAAAACATTTATATGGAGCGCATCAACATGAAGGATATCGTTGGTGAAGCCATCCTGTTTGATATGTATTATGCAGCGCAGGATCCAATAGCGCTGGCCGGTGAGAAGAGAGAGCCGCCTAAGGTACAAACCTTGCCGGTTAACGAAACTACTCCCCAGTTCCAGAACTTTACCATTAAAGATGTAGTGTGCGATGGTGCTGAGAAAGCCATCTTCGTGCGAGGTGTACCTGAAATGCATGTAAAGAACATTCTGATGGAAAACCTGGTATTGCAGGCTAAGCATGCGGTGGATATTCAGGAAGCATCGAACATAACTATTAAGAACCTCACACTAAAAACGACAGACACTGATCCTTTGTTATACATCCTTAACAGCGATAATATCACTTTTAATGGATTGAAATACGAGAAAGCAGGTGTATTGGTGAATGTACAGGGCGATAGAACTTCTGCCATAAAAGTGATGAATACAAACCTAAAGAACGCAGATAAACTGGTATCAGCAGAGCATGGTGCCGATGAGAAGCAGGTGCAGGTTAAATAAGCATCAGAACATGAAGAAATTACTAATCATATTTTGTTTTACAGCATTTTGGGTTGCTGCTTTTTCGCAGCAGCAGGCAGATGATGCAGGTATCCGTGTTGCTGAAACTGTAATGAGTATTTGGAAAGATTCCATGGCGCTGCAGGAAGGCAAGCCGGCCAAATGGACTTATGACCAGGGGCTTGTCCTCAAAGGCATAGAAGGAATCTGGAAACGCACTGGTGACAGAAAGTACTTTGACTATATACAAAGGAGCATGGACTTCTTTGTAGCAAAGGATGGAAAGATTCGTACTTACAAAGCTTCTGATTATAACATTGATAACGTACTTCCGGGGCGTAACCTCCTGATGCTTTACGCTGTAACAGGTAAGAAGCACTACTACCAGGCTGCGCAAACTTTGCGTGAGCAGATGAAGACGCACCCTCGAACCAAAGAAGGCGGCTTCTGGCACAAGAAGCGTTACCCATGGCAAATGTGGCTGGATGGGCTCTATATGGCTCAACCTTTTCTTGCAGAATGGGCAGCTACTTATCATGAAGACAGTTTGTTTGATGACATTGCCAACCAGTTCGTCTGGATGGAAAATCATGCACGCGATGCTAAAACAGGTTTGCTCTACCACGGATGGGATGAAAGCAAAGAACAAAAATGGGCCAATAAAGAAACTGGGTTGTCTCCCCATTTCTGGGCAAGAGCAATGGGCTGGTACGGCATGGCCCTGGTAGATGCATTGGAATGGTTTCCTGATAATCATCCCCGTAAAAAAGAAGTGATTGCCATACTGGCCAGGTTAACTGATGCTATTGAGAAAGTGCAAGACCCTGCTACCGGTGTATGGTGGGATATACTTGACCTGCCGCAGCGCAAAGGAAATTACCTTGAATCGTCGTCTAGCAGCATGTTTGTATATGCAATCGCTAAAGGTGTGAGGTTGGGTTACCTACCACAGGAGAAGTTAGCGATTGCGAAAAAGGGTTACGATGGCATACTTATACAGTTTATTCGCAAGGATTCAAACTCAGGTCTCACTAACCTTGAAAAAACAGTGCAGGTAAGTGGTTTAGGCGGCACTCCATATAGAGATGGAAGCTTTGAATACTACATTGGCGAGCCGGTAATAACTAACGACCCGAAAGGTATTGGAGCTTTCCTTAAGGCTGCTAATGAAATGGCCATTGTTCCCACGCTACAAACCGCTGCGGGCAAAATGGTGGTGTTAGATGCTTACTTCAACCACGAGACTAAAGAAGATATCACAGGCAGGAAAATGGTATGGCATTACCAATGGAATGAACAGCCGAATGCTGGTTTTTCTTTCCTGGGTGAAGCTTTTAAACGCTATGGGTTTACAACTTCCACGCTGTATGAAAAGCCTGACAAGAAGAGCTTAACGAAAGCAGATGTTTACCTGTTGGTAGATCCTGATAATGATAAGGACGCTAAAGAGCCTAATTATATGGATAAGCAAACAGCCGCCGCTATAGCTAAGTGGGTAGAGAAAGGTGGTGTCCTGGTATTGCTTACTAACGACTCAGGTAATGCGGATTTACATAAGATAAACTTGCTCTCAGCTAAGTTTGGTGTTCAGTTTAAAAATAACAGCATTAACAGGGTACAAAATGATGTATTTGAACAAGGTGAATTAGTAGTTCCAGCCGGCAACGAGATTTTCAAAGAAGGAAGGAAATTATTCTTAAAAGAAATTAGCAGCCTGGAGGTTAAAGTGCCCGCCCGTACCCTGCTATCTCATGATGGCGAAGTGATAATGGCTACTGCCAAGTATGGTAAGGGAGCTGTATTTATCCTGGGTGACCCGTGGCTATACAACGAATATGTAGATGGCCGTAAACTACCTGCTAAGTACGAGAACCTTGCTGCTGCTGAAGATTTAATAAGGTGGATAGCTAAACAGTTAAACGCCTCCGGCAACTAACATGCGCATCCTCCTCATCACATTAACTGTTCTTATTTGCGGTGTTTCTGCTGTAGCGCAGGATGCTGTGGCAGACAACATGCTAATGTTTCAGCGGAGTTACGGTGGATGGCCCAAGCATTTTGAAGGCAAACGCATCAACTACAACCGGACTTACAACGACCAGGAGAGAGCTTCTATACTGGATGATAAAGAAAGGAACGATGCCACGATAGATAATTATGCAACAACAAAGGAAATTAGGCACCTTTTGAAAGCATACAAACAGCACGGCAATAAGGAATATTTGGCCGCTGCAGAGGAGGGAATACGTTACCTGTTAAAGGCTCAATATGCTAATGGAGGGTGGCCACAGTTCTACCCCGACCTGAGCAACTACCGTCACCAGATTACCTACAACGACAATGCAATGGTGAACGTGCTAAGGTTGTTGTGGGATCTTACACATCAGCATAAAGATTTTGTAGATGTGAATGCATCCTTGCAAGCACCTGCCAGGTCGGCTATTGAAAGAGGGGTGGATTGCATTCTAAAAACACAGATAAGCATCAATGGAAACTTGACCGGTTGGTGCGCTCAGCATGATGAAACAAACTTTCTTCCTGCAAAGGCAAGAAGCTTTGAATTGCCCTCACTTAGTGGGATGGAGTCTGTAGGTATTGTGCAGTTTCTTATGGCAATTGAAAAACCCTCTTATAAAGTGCGGCAAGCAATAGAATCTGCAGTAAAATGGTTAGAAGACGCGAAAGTGAAAGGCTTCGTTTACCGTGACATAGATGATGCTACCCAACCCGGTGGCAAAGACAGGTTATTAATTCCTGATGCAAGCGGTGTGGTATGGGGCAGGTTCTACGATCTTGAAACGCTCAAGCCTTTTGTTTGCGGAAGGGATGGGGTGAAGAAGACAAACCTCCTTGACGTGGAACATGAACGAAGGATAGGGTACGCATGGTATGGCACATGGCCTAAGGAACTGCTAGAAAAAGATTATCCTGCATGGAAGAAAAGGATGCAGGTATTACAACCCGCTGAAGGCGGGAAACTTATAACAGTTGATGTTAATGGTGGAGGAGACTTCCGTAGTATACAGGAGGCTATCAACAGCCTTCCCGATAGCAGCGTGAAGCCAAATATCATCTTTATTAAAAATGGTATTTACAAAGAAAAGCTCTTCATCACGAAGCATAATATCATCTTTAACGGAGAGTCTGCAGAAGGTGTTGTTATCACGCAGGCAATCGCAAGAGATGAATGGAGGTGTACTAACCCTGATGATTGGGGAGTGGCTACAGTGAACCTGAGGGGAAACGACCTTACCTTCTTCAATCTTACGATAGAAAACAATTATGGCTTTGTTTTTACAGAGCCGAGAACCATAGACTGTGAAAGCGACACTACGGGCAAGAGAACGATAGCGAGGAAGAGCCACCAGATGGCTTTTAGGAGTTTCGAATCTGCGCGGATAAAGGTGGTAAACTGTGTGCTGAGGGCTTATGGAGGCGATACAGTAAGCCCATGGAACGTAGGTGAAGGTTTATTCTACTTTAAAGATTGCATAATGGAAGGTGGAGTGGATTTCTATTGCCCACGGGGTTGGGCATACGCTGAGAATTGTAAATTCATATCCCGTACGGGAACAGCAGCCATCTGGCATGATGGATCGATGGAGAGAGATTCCAAAACAGTTCTGAATAATTGCAGGTTTGAAGGTTTTGATGGTTTCAATCTAGGCCGATATCATCGGGATGCGCAATTCTTTCTGGTCAACTGTTCTTTCGCTTCTAATATGGCGGATCAGGATATTTTCCTTGTACCAACTAAAAATACGATTAAATGGGGTAGGAGGGTTTATTACTATAACTGTAAAAAAGATGGAGGCAACTATAATTGGTTTGCTAACAACTTACATACTGCTACAGAAGCCCCTAACCCTAAACAAATAAATTCTTTATGGACGTTTGCAAACAGGTGGAATCCTGAAAAGGAGCTGAAAGAAAGCCTGCCTGCAAAAAATAAAAAGTAATAAAAGCTTATTCAAGTTATTATGAAACAGTTTTTGGACGAGAACTTCCTTCTCAATAGCCAAACAGCTCAGCGGTTATATCATGACTTTGCTAAGGATATGCCTATCATAGACTATCATTGTCACCTGCCGCCGCAGCAGATTGCAGAGGATACACAATTTGAGAATATTACCCAGGTATGGCTCTATGGCGATCATTATAAATGGAGGGCAATGAGAACCAATGGTGTAGATGAAAGCTATTGCACCGGCAACCGGAGCGACTACGAGAAATTTAAAATGTGGGCAGCCACAGTACCTTACACTCTGCGTAATCCTCTCTATCATTGGACGCACCTTGAGTTGCAGCGCTATTTCGGTATCAGCAAAATCTTATCACCAGATACGGCAGAAGAAATCTACCGTGAGGCTTCGGAAAAGCTACAGTCTCCCGAGTATTCGGTGCGCAACCTGTTGCGAAAAATGAATGTGGCAGCTGTTTGTACCACAGACGATCCGATTGATTCGCTTGAGTACCATAAAGCTATACAGGCAGATGGATTTGAAATACCCATATTGCCGGCATTCCGGCCCGATAAGGCAATGGATGTGGCTAACGCTTCGGCTTTCGTCAACTACGTGAAAAAACTCCAGGAGGTTTCTGGTATAAACATAAGCTGCTTCGACGATTTCTTGTTCGCGCTTCAAAACAGGCACGATTTCTTTGCTTCTATGGGTTGTGGAGTAAGCGATCACGGGCTGGAAGAAATCTATGCAGAGGATTTTACAGGAGCAGAAATTGAGACCATCTTCCATAAAATATATAGCGGCAAAGAGCTTACTTATATTGAGCAGCTAAAGTTCAAGAGCGCTATGCTTATCCACTTTGCTGAATGGGATTGCGAAAAAGGATGGGTGCAACAATTCCACCTTGGAGCCCTTAGGAACAATAATCAAAGAATGATGCGGACGCTAGGTCCTGATACAGGTTGGGACTCAATAGGTGACTTTAACCAGGGGAAAGCGCTGGCAAAGTTCCTGGCTAAGCTGGATGCCGGTGAAAACCTGGCAAAGACCATTCTTTACAATTTAAACCCCGCTGACAATGAGCTAATGGCGACCATGATCGGTAACTTCAACGATGGTTCGAGTGCCGGAAAGATTCAATTTGGAAGCGGTTGGTGGTTCCTCGACCAGAAAGATGGAATGACAAGACAGATGAATGCATTGTCGAATATGGGGCTCATTAGCCGTTTTATAGGAATGCTTACAGATTCAAGAAGCTTCCTGTCGTTCCCGCGACATGAATATTTCAGGAGGCTGTTATGCAACCTGTTTGGTGAGGACATTGAAAACGGTGAGATGCCTAACGACATTGAGTGGACAGGTAAGATAATTAAAGACATCTGTTATTATAATGCCCGCAACTACTTTGGCTGGCAAGAACTTACTGCACACGCAACAACAAAGCAAAAGAAAGCTTCTGTTTAAGTATTGAAGAGTATGTAATAAAAAAGCGCTGCCGGAAGGGAGCGCTTTTCTTTTATATCTAAGTTTTGAAAACTTCAGCAATTACTTTACACCAATGATCTTCAATATATCATGCCCCATTTTATCACGCTTAGTGGTGAGGTAGCGTTCATTGTGAGGGTTGGGTACCGCTTCTATCGGCACTACATCCACTATTTCTATCCCGTAGCCTTTAAGACCTGCACGTTTTCTCGGGTTGTTGCTCATTAGTTTCAACTTGGTAATGTTAAGGTGGCGAAGCATTTGAGCGCCCACGCCGTAATCCCTTTCATCCATTCCAAAACCAAGGTGAAGGTTAGCTTCTACGGTGTCCATACCCTCTTCCTGAAGTTTGTAAGCGCGTAACTTATTTACGAGTCCTATTCCACGGCCCTCCTGGTTCATGTAGAGGATGACTCCTTTACCCTCATCGTTCACCATTTGCATAGCCGCCTGTAGTTGGTCGCCACAGTCGCAACGGAGGCTGCCTAGTATGTCGCCGGTAAAGCAACTGGAGTGTACCCTTGCTAGTACCGGTTCATCACGTTTCCATTCTCCCTTAATGAGTGCAAGATGTTCGCCACCAGATAGCTTTTCCTTGAAAGCTACCAGTGTAAAGTCACCAAACTTTGTGGGCATCTGCACTCTTACTATTTCCTGTATTAATGAGTCTTGCTTCAGCCTGAATTCAATCAGGTCTTTAATGGATATCAGCTTCAGGTTAAACTTCTTTGCTAATACCTCCAGTTGTGGCAACCTCGCCATACTGCCGTCTTCGTTCATAATCTCAACTAAAACCCCGGCTTCTTCATAACCGGCAAGTCTTGCAAGGTCAACTGCTGCTTCGGTGTGCCCTGTTCTTCTTAAAACACCGCCTTCCTTGGCCCGCAATGGAAAGATATGTCCAGGTCTGCCTAACGCTTCGGGTTGGGTGCCAGGATCAATTAAAGCCTGTATCGTCTTTGCCCTGTCAGAGGCTGATATCCCGGTACTTGTTCCATGACCTACGAGATCGACAGAAACAGTGAAAGCGGTTTCATGAAGCGAGGTGTTTGAGCTAACCATTGGGTCAAGGTGCAGCTCTTTGCAGCGCTGGTCGGTAAGGGCAATACAGATAAGCCCCCGGCCTTCCCGAGCCATAAAATTGATAACCTCAGGGGTTACATGGCGAGCTGCACAAATAAAGTCGCCTTCGTTCTCCCTGTCTTCATCATCAACAACAATGATCATCTTACCCTGCTTAAGGTCGTCTAAGGCGCTTTCTATCGAATTGAACATGGGGGCAAATTTAGTTCTATTGCCATATGTATGGCTTCAACAAAGGTTAAAAGGCCTTTAGAATAAGCAGGTGACCACGGGCAGGTATGGGTATGATTAAGAGAGGCAACCTTGACCAAAGGTTAGTTGTGACACTACTGATGCCTTTAGTAATTCTTTATGAGGCAATAGGTATCAGTTTATGAGCACCTTATTATCGAGGTTGCATCCAGTTTAGAATATATTAGTATTGAATTAGTTAGATGGTTATAACGCTGTAGATACGCTGCAGATACGCTGAAGATACGCTGAAGTGTCGCTAAAAAGGTGCTTTAGACCTGAAATAGAGCGTTTTATTGAATTGGTTGTGTAAATGCAATGGATTTTATAGCTTAGCTAAGCCAGGAAACCCATAAAATCAACTAATGTGAGTGAGACAACACAGCCCTGTTCGGAGATTTCACAGAGAGAAAAGCTAGCAAAACTTGCAGGTAACTGGAAAGGCCTAGCCAAGGTGTGGTTTGAACCTGGCGAACCTGTGGATACCAGCAAAGCGGAAGGTACCATAAGGCCAGTTATGGGTGGCAAGTGGATGCTGTTTGAATACAAAGGCAGCTTCCAGGGCAAACCACTGGAAGGTTTGGCCATCCTTGGTTTTCATAATGCTTTAAAGCGTTTTGAGTTTGCGTGGATCGATAGCTTCCACACTTACCCCGGAATTATGTTTAGTGAAGGGCAGCGGGATGTGGACCGCTTCTCCGCACTTGGTAGTTATGCCTATGTAACGCCCGAGACAGAACAGCATTGGGGATGGCGCACTGAGTTTGAGTTACAAAACGACAACTCGTTAGTCGTAACCGCTTACAACATTAGCCCGGAAGGGGAAGAGTCTCTAGCTACACAGGCCGTCTACAAAAGACAATCATAAGGTTAGCGCCTACATAGGAGCATAATGCTGCAAGACTTCTAAATTTTGAGGAGGTAGTTGCAAACGATTGCAACAAAAGCTCACGGTTGCGACCCAAGCCCGGCTTTATTTGCTTAGCATTACAGTGTGTATTTCATAAGGATTTTACTAGCCTGCCTTTTGTTTCCTTTTTTTACCAGTGCCCAGGTACCAAGGGACACTAGCTTCACATTGCATTCTGCTTATCAGAAAGCGATAACCAAATGGCCTTCCATAAGCCCAGCAATAGCCGATAGCACTTATATCACAATACATAGGGATGTAGTGTACAAAAGCATAGCGGGAAGAAAGCTCCTTGCGGATATCTATTATAAAGGTTCTGTCAAAAAGCGTAAGCCTGCTGTATTGCTCTTGTTTGGCGGTGGATGGAAAAGCGGAGACAAAAGCATGAACCGGGCTATGGCACTTGATATTGCGGCGCATGGGTATGTAGTTGTGAGCATCGAATACAGGCTGGCTGCCGAAGCTCGGTTCCCGGCGGCGTACGAGGATGTTGTGAATGCGCTGTACTGGATGAAACTAAACAGCAGGCTATATGGAATTAAAAAAGAGCGGCTGGCCGTGGCTGGTACTTCGGCAGGCGCCCAGCTTGCATCACTTGTAGGCACAATCAACAATAAATACCCGGTTATGGAGGATTTGCCTAATAAAAAATACAAGTCTCTGGTACAGGCCGTAGTTAACATCGACGGTGTTCTTGCATTCCACCATCCGCAATCGCGTGAAGGGGAAGCAGCAACTGCCTGGTTCGGTGGGAGCTATTTAGAAAAGCCATTGAACTGGAAACGAGCTTCGGCATTGGAGCATGTGCATGCAGGAAGTGCTGCCCATTTGTTTATCAGCAGTTCGCAGCCACGCTTCCAGGCGGGCAGGGAAGACATGATTGAGAAGCTTGCTGCATTTAACATCTATTACGAAGAACACAGCTTTGATGATAGTCCCCATACATTCTGGTTGTTCAATCCATGGTTTCGCCCTACAGTTGATACGATTATCGGTTTTCTTGATAAACAGCTAAAACGATAAGATGAAAAAGCTAGTAAATATCATTTTCCTGCTTTGGGTTTCCCTTGCCAATGGCCAGCAGGGCAGATCCAAAACGTGGCTAGCAGATAACGGTGATGGCACTTATAAGAACCCAATACTACATGCGGATTATTCTGACCCTGATGCGATAAGAGTAGGAGATGATTACTACATGACGGCATCAAGCTTTGAGGATGTGCCGGGGTTGCCGATTCTTCATTCGAAGGACCTGGTGAACTGGAGATTGATAGGGCATGCACTAAGGCGGCTGGTGCCGGTAGCACATTTTTCCGTACCGAGGCATGGTGAGGGGGTATGGGCGCCTTCCATCCGGTTTCACAATGGTGAATATTTGATCTATTACCCGGACCCCGACTTCGGAATATACCTGGTAAAAGCAAAGCATCCTGCCGGAACCTGGAGCGAGCCTATATTAGTAGAGGCCGGAAAAGGATTAATTGATCCCTGCCCGCTATGGGACGATGATGGCAAAGTTTACCTGGTACACGCCTATGCCGGCAGCCGGGCCGGCATTAAGAGCATTCTTGTAGTGAAACAGTTGAATGACAGTGGAACAAAGGTTATAGATGAAGGCAGATTAGTGTATGATGGCCATGAGGCCGATCCTACCATTGAAGGCCCTAAGTTTTATAAGCGTAATGGCTATTACTACATTTTCGCACCGGCAGGTGGGGTGTCAACAGGATGGCAGGTGGTGCTTCGTTCAAGGAGTGTTTATGGGCCTTATGAACGAAAGATAGTACTGCACCAGGGCAATACAGCAGTTAACGGTCCACACCAGGGAGCATGGGTAAATACTACTACCGGCGAAGATTGGTTCCTGCATTTCCAGGACAAGGAAGCGTATGGACGGGTAGTACACCTACAACCCATGAAGTGGAATAATAACTGGCCGGTGATAGGTATGGATGCTGATGGCGACGGGAAAGGCGAGCCGGTTAGTACCTATCGAAAACCCAACGTTGGTAAGAACCATCCAAGGCAAACACCCCTGGAAACAGATGAGTTTAATGGTGGTAACCCTGGTTTACAGTGGCAATGGATGGCTAATCCTTCTGCCAACTGGCGCTTCATGAATATGGAGAAAGGTAGCTTGCGTTTGTTTAGTGCAAGATTACCCGACAGTGCCCGGAATTTATGGGATGCAGGTAGCATTCTCTTGCAGAAATTTCCTGCGGAGAGGTTCGTTGCTACTACCAAAATGCAATTGACACCTAACGCTAAATTGCAAAACGAAAAGGCTGGCCTATCTATCATGGGCCTTAGTTACGCCGCCCTGTACCTCAGGAGTTCAAAAGAGGGCGTACAACTTGTATTCGGCTTATGTAAAGATGCAGGTAAAGGCATGCCCGAACAGGAAACTGTGGTAACAACAGGTAATTCCAGGGAAATATACCTACGGGTGAAGGTTGCCGACGGTGGCAAATGCAGTTTTAGCTATAGTTTGGATGGAAATAACTATATCACCCTACCACAGGAGTTTATTGCTGAACCCGGCAGGTGGAAAGGAGCCAAGGTAGGTTTGTTTTGTGTGCGCGAAACCGGAACCAATGATGCAGGTTATGCTGACTTTGATTGGTTTAGAGTGGATGGATTATGAATTGGTAATAATAATACGCTGCGCTAAACCGGAAAATACACGAGGTTAATCATTGTTTTTATCGGCTTCTCTTATCAGTCGGAAGGTAAGCACAAGGAGTACCGCAAGCACAATTGCCATGGCAATCCAGATAAGGGTTTTATTGTCCCAAAAACTGCTATTATTGGTTACTATTTCTTCCTTTGTTTCGCCGTGAGTGGTTATGGGCAATGCGCTGCTGATGCTGTCTGCGAAGTTGTCGAGGTCGTAATCCGGCTGTGTAATATTATCTGCGCCCATCATCAACTTGTAAGCTTCTCCTTTCTGTAACCATGCAACCACACTCCGGTTGGGCTGAAATGTTTCTATGTTTCTAATCTGTAGTGGCGGATTGTCTCCGTTGTATATTTTGATAATGGCTGTCTTTGCATTCGCCAGTGGTATTTCCAGGCTTGTTTCGCGGGTAGATGAAAGACTAAACCCATAATCACTGTTTTCTACGCTAAGCTCGGCAGACCGGTTGAAGTATTTCGGCCATTCAACCGAGAGCAGTACACGGCCGATATGAAAGCTCCGGGGGTTGCTGATAAAAATATAAGTATGGTTTCCGGTGCTATCTTTTATCCTGAACGAAGACTGGCCATTGCTTACCCATGGATTTACAGGCCGCACTTCATTGTTGGTGGAATAGCCGGCGCTTAGAATGTTTAACGCATCATTCTTGCCATTATTGATAAGGATTCGATAGTAGCGATAAGAACTTGTGGGTATACCAAGCGACTCCACATACTCATCCCGCGCACTAAAGTAGTTTTTGGTAAGCGCCACGTTCTCCGTAATGGTGTACCATTCGGTTAAATTATTTGAGCCGCTTATGTTAGCCACTCTTGAAACGGATGCATTTTTAAGCAGTAAGCCGATGTTGTTTATTTTACCTGTGCTCTCATTTTCTAATAACAAAACCTGGCTGCTATCCGTGCGTTGTTGCGCATATATCTTCAGCTTTCGATACTCTGTAACAAAAGACGGCTTGTTCCTCGATCGAATGATATAAGGCACTTGCTGTCCCTTACTATCCGTTATGCGCAGGTCTTCAAGTAGCGGACGCATACACGACGTAAGTTGGGGCGTTATGGGTATGGCATAAAACCCGGAACTATCCACCGGGGCAAGAGGAGCATGGTACCTAAAAGGTTGCGCATCCAGCTTTGCTATACTGATGGCCGCAAACGTAACTACACTAATCAGTATCTTTCTTATCATCTAACAATATCTTCTTTACGCGTTGGTACATAAATGATACAACTAATAACAGCACTCCCAGTAAAATGAACGCCAGTATCTTACCTGCAGGCGAAATATTGGTGAGGTCGTAGGTGAACAATTTAACGAGTGTGATGGCAAACAATGCGAGGCCTATTACCCTGAGGTCTTTCAACTGGTAACGGATGCCTAACCATACCACTGAAAAGGAGATGACACCCCAAAGCACACTCAACCCTGCGCGGTAGTAAGCAGCCTCTGCTTTTACTACACCTGCATAACTAAACATAGCCCAAACATAAGCATTGCGTACCTCAATACTCATAAGTATCACGATGGCAATTCCGGCTATCCACACCAGTCTTGCAGGCGTAATCGCAGGGCCATTGCTAAGCCTTTCTTTGATTGCTGCAACACCGAAATAAATAAGTGCCATCACGCTTGCCCAATGAGCTATCATGTGTAATTGCGAAATACCACCTTTTAGCATCTGCAACTCATTGCCATACGTAGCTTCAGTGTTAGCCAGGTAAAACAGGTATAGTATGATGGCCACTGAAAGATGGTAAGGCCGGGTGTAAGTGATGCTGAACCGCTGCAACAGGGTTATACCAATCGCGGCAAACAACATAATATAAAGCTGGAGGTAAGTAAGGTGGAGGTCTGTAGCGGGATAGCGAAGTGAGTACTGATGGCCTATCTCGAAGAAGCCCGAAAGGAAAGCAATTACAATACCCCCTACAAGATAGCCTAAAGCTATCCTGTTAGAAGATTTCCTGGACGAAAGGTAATATGTAACAAATAAGGCAATGGAGGCAACTACTGCAGTCGTAAATGCCTTGTTCCACATTACCGGCACTGCCGTAGGTTGCATGTAAACCTGCACCCAATCGACAGCAAGGCTTACGAGCATCAACACAGTAACGAGGTAGGCAGCATACTTCAGCAGCTTAATTTGGCTTCTTGTGTACAGCCAATACAACACGGCTATTTCTGCCGCCCAGAACAGGGTAATGTGGTTTCCTTTCAATTGTACCGGTGCAGCAAGTGATATAAACGTAAGTGTAAGGCCAATGAGCAGGTAGGTAAAATTGGGATCCAACTGCTCTTTTCTTAAAAAGCTATAGGCAAGTATAAGGTTGACCATGCCAAGGCCCGCGGTAAACAGTCCCCTGAACTGTTCCAGGTTCATGTGGTTGAGGATAATGATGCCTGCCGCATAAAAGGCCAGGTTGATAGTTAGCAGCATGATGAAGTGGTAATACTGCAGGCGCGCTTTGTCCGCTACATGATGCACAACATTCATGGCAACAAACAGAAGGTAAAATATAGCGGCCAATAAAAATGCGCCTGTTCCCGGAAACAGCGGCTGCTGAATCCTTGTGGCCATCCACGCACCATAAATAACAAGCGTTAGCGAAAAGGCTATCAGGTTAAGGGCAAACCATCGTTTATATGATGCCATAACCAGTAACCCTGTATTGAGGATGATGAGGTATGTAAAGAGTATTTGATAATTACCCTCGCCTGTGCTCACGATAAAAGGTGTTGCAAATCCACCCAGTGCGGCGATGATGGCAAGTTCAATGCGGTCGTATAACAAAGCAAGCGCTACCGCAAAAGCAGTAACGGCTATCATAATTATAAACGTAGCTGTTTGCCCGATGAGGTGATACTCGTGGAAGGCAAAGGCAAACGTGAAATAAAACACCGTAATGCCGCCACCAACTAATACAGAGGAAAACGAACGGTAGCTGTTTATCATCCTGTGGGCGAGGAAAATGAGCAGGGCACCGCTAACGAGGCCTATTGCCACACGGCCGGTTTCATTTATCCATTCCTTGTCTACAG
>JAEZDR010000146.1 GCA_023433265.1 Bacteroidota bacterium
ATCAAGGATATAACGGGTTACATCTTCCTGGGTTTGCAGTAATTGACCCCCGTTAATGCTCCTGCCTCTGAGCCCAATCTTTAAAGTGAGGTAAATGGCGGCTTCAGGTTCTATTGCATCTATTGCGTAGCCCTTTTGTTTCAGATCCATAATACCGGAATAAAGCCTATCCAGCCTGAGCTTCAATGCATCGCGGAACGAGTTTATAAACCCATCCACAGCAGGCTCATTATCCAGGAAGGCAGCCGTAGCCTGCTGTTCGGGCATCGGGCTCCATGCCCCAACATGGCTTAAGATAGCTTTCATTTTAGCCATTACTTCTTTAGGACCAAGGCCCCAGCCAACCCTTACGCCGGTTGCGGCAAACGATTTAGATATGCCGTCAACAAACAAAGTGTATTCTTTCATTGCAGGCCTTACCGATACCGGTGTGTAGTGTACTGTATTGCCGTAGGTAAGCGTACCATACATTTGATCGAACATCACGTACAGCTTTTTTGCATCCGCCGGGCGGCTATTGTTTTCCTGCAGAACAAGGTCGCAGATTTCTTCCAGGTCTTTTTGGCTGAATGTAGTGCCCGTAGGGTTTTGTGGCGAACAAAGACAAAGCAGGCTGGCACCTTTTAAATACGGGGCAATGTCTGATGCCTTGATCATGAATTTATTCTCTGCCCTTGCATCTACAAGGCAATGCTCTGCCCAGGTCATGTGGGTATAGTGGTTGTTGTTCCAACTGGGAACAGGGTATATTACCTTGTCACCTTCATCTACAATGGCTCTAAAGATGGCATAGATGAGCGGACGCCCGCCACTTGCTATTTGTATCTCATTCAAGTCGTAGCTAAGGTGGTGATACCGCTTTACAAAGCTTTGAACCGCTTTTCTTAATGCTGCAATTCCGTCGGCAGGGGGATAGTTGGTGTAGCCTTTTTCATAGGCTTTTAATACCTCTTCCTTTAAAGCTGACGGTATGGGGAATATAGAAGGGTTAAAGTCGCCAATGGTGTAGTTGAAAATCTTTTCGCCCTGTCTTTGCCTTTCGGCAATTTCGTTTCCAAGCTTAACAATCTCGGAACCAATAAGCGTTTCGGACAGCTTACTCAGTTTAGCCATGCGGTTGATTTATATAAGCAAATGTAAGTTAAGGCAGCAAGAACAGCAGCGCTGTAGCCTGCTTAGCGAAAAGCCTGCTTTGAAAGATCAAAGCTTTCATTCGTTGCCGCCCGGCCGCATGTATTCATACAAAAAAGGCAGCCTCAAAAAGAGACAGCCTTTCATTCCTCACAATTCCTATCGCCTCAAAATCTTAATAACCGTTATGTCCAAATTTGTATCCGAATGACAAGCTGATAATCCTGTTCGCATTCGCATCTTTCGAGTCGGCCTGGTACATATTTACCCTGCTTAGTCCCTGGCTGAAATTTGCGGTAATCATAAAGTTCTCTGTTTCTATGCCGAGCAGCGCGTTGACACCAAATTCGAACCTGTTTAGTTTAAATACATCAGTATCCTCAAAGCCATTTTCATAGGGGTTACCATCCTGGTAAATGATGTTGCGCTTATAGTCTATGCCTTTACCATCTTCTACACGGGTACCTTTCACTTTTCCGGTTAATCCCATAGCAGCATAAGCACCGCCACCTATTAACCAACGCGTATTTTGAAAACCCGGTATTTTGACAACAATGTTGGCAGGCACCTCAAGGTAAACGGGGTTTACCGTTACATCGTAATAGTTTGCACTTTCATCTGTTTTAGAAGGCATAAATGCCCTTACCCTGCCACCTTTACCGTTAAGCATAATGCCAGGTTGAAAGCTCATATACCGCTCTGTAATAGGAATATCGGCCACAACGCCTAAATGAAACTTCATCATGCCACCCTCTGACCGCATGTTTGCGCTTTCTGATGCTGTAAGTTCTGAGTAATTAACCCCGGCTTTGAGGTAGATGCCGCCGTAGTTTACATAATCGTCCTGGCCAATGCCTAACAATGAGGCCAATACAAGGCCTATACTAAGTACCATTCTTTTCATACAATTCCTGTCTTTTTATCAGATCCGTTCTATAATCTCTATTCCGGTTAGGGTAATTCTAAATCCGTGCCATTTGTTAATATTCCATCAAAACAAAAGCTGTAAGCCTTACTGCCACAACGTTTAAGGCATTTAGGCACTGTTGTTCTTTTTTGCCAACTTTGCTGTTTTAGGATAGACACCTAACATGCAACAAACCATTTCGCTCAAGTTACTGCCTGCAGAAGCTGCGGACCCGGCGGCCATTAGAGCCGCCATCGCGGTAAGCCTCGGAAAACAACCTAACCAGGTTACAGGGTTTTATAAAACCAAAGAATCAATCGATGCGCGCAGCAGCAATATTTATGTGCACCTCACGGTGCAGGCATCAATTGACGAGCCGCCGCCTGTGCGGCCTGTAGCAGCGCCGCGTTTACGGCAGGTGGGAGATGCAAAGCACCGCGTTATCGTAATAGGTGCGGGACCTGCAGGATTGTTTGCAGCGCTGAATTTGATGGAAGCCGGCATTCAACCCGTAATTGTTGAGCGCGGTAAGGATGTAAGAAGCCGCCGGCGCGACCTTGCTGCACTTAACAAAGAAGGCATCGTAAATGCTGACAGCAATTACTGTTTTGGTGAGGGCGGCGCAGGAACTTATAGCGACGGAAAACTGTATACCCGGAGTAACAAAAGGGGTAGCATAGATAAAATACTAGGCACATTCGTTACCTATGGCGCCGAAGAAAAGATACTCTACCAGGCACACCCGCACATTGGCACTAACAAGCTGCCGCATATTATTACCTCCATCAGGAAGGCGATTGTGCAGCACGGAGGATTGTATTTCTTCGATGAAAGAGTTGACGACCTCTTACTACATGGCGATAAGGTAACTGGCGTGCATACCGCAAGCGGTAATACATATAAGGGAGATGCTGTTATTCTTGCCACGGGACACTCGGCCAGGGATGTTTTTGATTTGCTGAAGAGAAAGAAAATTGCAATAGAAAGTAAGCCCTTTGCATTAGGCGTGAGGGTAGAGCATCCCCAGGCTATCATTAACAACATACAGTATAGAAGGGCACGAAACCATGATACATCAGCGGGACAAACATCCTACCTGCCTCCTGCATCGTACAGCCTCATACAC
>JAEZDR010000002.1 GCA_023433265.1 Bacteroidota bacterium
CCACATAACTATGCCTGTAACCTGTTGCCAATTAGATATTTTTCTCCAGTTCCTCTTTGGCTGCTGCTTCTTCGCTTTCTTTTTTGTCTTCTTCGTCGGCATCGTCGGCCGTGCCTTGCAAGTCATCAGCGGCACGTCCACGCCTGAACCTGACGAGAGGTTTATCCTGCGTACCCGTGATGCTAAGCGGAATTCCAATGATCCCGAATGGAGGAAGACCTAAACGACACCTGATGTTGAGCCTGCCGTCGAGGCTCATTTCGCCTTCAAAGCGTGGCCTGAAACCAGCTATTCGAAGCTTGGTACGCTCCAGCTTCATGATATTGTTAGCGATTGTAGTTTTCAACTCAATTTTTGAGAGGTCCGGCTTGTCATTGAACTGCTTCCCGGTGCGTTGCCTGATAGCTGAAAGCATTTTGAAACCGTAAACCTTTACCTGTTTTAGCGTGAGAACGCCACCGCCTTTAAGGGAAGAAAGTACCGGCTGCATGTTTTGGTCAAGTCTTCCATTAAGCTGATAGTTTAGCGAAACAATACCTTTTACATTGGCGGCGGAAGGCGCCATCTCGCTGAAAAACTTCACCTCTTTATAAGCTTTGTTCACATCAAAAGCATCTGCAGTAATGGACGCGGTAAATTTTGCATTATTAACACCTGCAGGGCTATACGTGCCGGAAAAGTTAACCGGTGCTCCAATCACCTCGAAAGCGGCCTTATCGATGCTTAGGCTGCCTTGCCTGACAGTAACCTTTGATTGACAGTTTTGCAATAAAAGGCCATCATAATTTATCTTGTCAACGCCAGCCACTAGTTGCAGGTCAAGATTGGCAGGAACGATAACTATACCCGTTCCGGCCGGGGCAACCGACTGTGTAGTGGTTAAAGTAGTTGCCGGGTCATCAATCATTGCAACATGCGTTGCAGTCATTAATTCAGCAACGTTTATCATGTCGGCTTTTACAACCAGCCTTCCTTCCAATGAAGCATTATTAGAAAGAGAATAGTTTAGAATGTTGTTCAAATGCCCCTCCAGGGTGGCTGTTGTGCTGCCATACCTGCAAGTAATGGCCTCGGCTATCACCCTGTCGTTTTTAATGACGAACGATCCCGTGTTGATGGTAAGTGGTTTAGGGAAGGTAGCGCCCGTAACGCTGATGTTTTGTAGCTGCAACGTGCCGCTATGATGTAATTTGTCAAATCGCTTTGCATTAATATCGGCCTGGGAACCTTGCAACACCATGGCGGTAGCAATGCTGCCATTTACATCGTAGCCGTCTATAGCAAACACCCTGTAAATTTTTCCTATGTCAATTATGCCTTTGGAATGCACACTGTAGGTGAGGTTGTCGAGGTTGTTAAGTGTGCTCTTGATAGTAAACGGTTTATTCTCGAAGCGGAACGAAATAGGTGAAGTGGCGATAGATAAACCGCGGTTGGTACCACTTGCATTCTTAACTGTTACAAGCACTTGAATATCCGTGATGGCACTGGGGTAATAGCTCGTTTTGATGTAACCATTCCTGTAATCAACATTGGCCAGTATTACGGGCCACTGGCCATTGTTCCTGTTCAAGATGCCGTTAAACGCTACATTTAAATTCAATGTGCCGCGGATGTCGTTCAAATTCTCAAGCGCCAGCGTTTTATTCCATAAGCCAAGGTCGGCAGATGCCGATATCCTGCCTTTCACCATCGGGTATACAAGTCCTTTCAATTCAAAACCACCGCTTAAAAATTGCCTGCCGAGCGTAGCATGGATAGTATCCATTTGAAGGTGTACCCGTTCCGTAGCCAGCGATGGCATATTGCCACTTAGCGAGAGTTGAATGTTTTCAATAGGTTGTTTTGTAAGTTTAGAAGCTACACTGCCATCGGTAACCTTCATGCGGAAACATAAATCCGGCGCCGCATTTTCAGCAACCACATATTTTCCTTTTAGTTGTGCTGCAAGCTCAACATCGCCTTTAACAGTCGTCCTCTCTAACCATTGTAACGCAGAGGGAGGGAGCGCGGTGAAGAAATCCCTGAAGGCAGCTTTCTCAGTGGCAACATTCAGATCCATGTGGTAACCATTATCCAAAAAATTGAAGCTGCCGTTGAACCTTACCGGCAGGTCGTTCACCTGTATATCGTTTTCTTCAAAGATGAGTTGTAGCGAGCCTGTATTTACTTTCGTAATCAGCCTGGCCTGTAGGTGCTTGTTTTCAATGTAACGCTCATTGTTGTAGGCAATAGAAACGTGCTTCATTTCCAGCCTCGACTTCAAATCGAAAACCATTTTATCGAGATCACCTTTCCCCGTATAGTTGAAGTGGGAAGCGGAAAGGTGAAAGGGTACAGATTCGTCGCTGTAGCGTAATTTACAGTTGTTCACCTGTATCTTTTGTAGTTTCAGCGAGGCGTTTGATGTATCCGTTTTAGCGTTGGCTTCCTTTCCCGTAACATCTGCACTATATACATTGTAGTTTGGCTGTCCTGCTTTGTTTACCAGGACAGTTATACTACCATCACTCAGGTACACTTCGTTGATGTTGACTGCACTGCCAAACAGGCTAAGCAGGTTTACGCCTAATGAAACCTTTTTAGCAACTACCAGCGTGTCCTGTTGGAAAGGCGCAGAACCTTTCAAAGAGAAATCATGGAGTGTGAGCGTTAAAGAAGGGAAATGCTCAAAAAAGGAGAGCCTTGCATTACCAAAAGCTAATTCAGTTTGAATGTGTCGGTTAGCCCATGTTTTTACCTGGTTTGAGATATAAGTCGGGAAAAGAAAAGGCAGCGAGAATAACACCAGCGCTAATACCAGGATAGAGATTACTGTAATCTTTAGGGTTTTTAGCGGGATACGATAGAGTTGTTTTAACATGGCCAAAATTGAAAAGGGGAGCGCTTGCTATAAATGTACAAAAAAGGACAAAGAAATATGCCACCCGCGGTGAGATAGGATGATTTATCAATGCGACGGGCTGATTACCTTGAATTTGCAAAAGTACCTGCTATTCTTCCCGGCTTCGTAAATTAGTAAGGTACACACCGCCGAAGATAAGGAGACCGCAAAGCGCTTTTATCCAGTCGAAAGTTTCGCCCATAAAGATTATGGCTATCAAGGTGGCAAACACCGGTTGCGTGTACATGTAAGACCCTGCAACAGATGCATGGAGCTTGCTTAGAGCGTAGGTGTTGAACATGTAAGGAAGAAAGGTGCCGCAGATCATTACAAAGCCGATGGCCAGCCAATGATTTGCAGTAAAGCTGGTAAAATCGGTTTGGCGGAAGTCGGTCCATGAAAATGGTAACATCATAAAAAAGCCGAAAGTGAATACCCACCTGATGACATGCAATGGCGAGTAATGTTGCATGAGCGGCTTTACCATCACCATGTACACGGCATAGAAAATTGCATTGATTGCAATTAGGATATCGCCGGTAAGAACGTCTATCCCAGTGGCACTGGTATCCTTTGAAAGAATGAGCATGGTAGCGCCTGATATTCCCGAGACAAGCCCCAATATCTTGAGAAAATTCATCCGTTCGCGCAGAAAGATTGCGGCGATGATGGTGATTAAAATAGGCGTCACCAGCATGAGGAGCGCGCCGTGAATACTCGTGCTTAATGACAATCCCTTAATAAAAAGCAATTGATTGAATGTAACCCCCATTGCCCCGCATAGTAGAAAACGCCAAAAGTCTTTTGAGCTAAACCCTGCTTTTATACCTGTTCTCATGCTGAAGAGAATCCAGAAGAGGACGCAGGTGGAGAAGGCACGGAGAATGTTAAGCGCAAATGGCTGAATTACACCAGGCGTTACGTATTTAACCACGCTGAAATTTGCTCCAAACAAAAGATTGGTAAGCAGTAAAGCAATATGGGCTTTAGGGTGTGAATGTTTTGACACGAAGCCTGCAAAGTTATTGCTGCAGCTTTTTCACGCGGTTAATAAAAGCTGAAAGAAAACGTTCCGGGCCTAATTCCTCCACTTTCGGCAAAGTGTACTGGTGTCCGGAGGCTTTCAGCAGCTTTTCAGCAAATACCTCATCGGGTAAGGACTGTAATGCTGAACCGAACCAGTTTAAGTTTTCTAACCGACCGGCAAGGTACTCCTGCTCCGTTTGACCCGGTGTTGGCACTAATACCGCTTTTGCGTTTAGTGCAACCAACTCCATAATGGAGGTATACCCTGCCCTGCAAACTACGGTATTGGCTTCCTGGATTGCTGCCTGCAAATCCTGTCCACCGAGGTGGGAGAGCACAGTTAATTGATCGTTACCGGGCAGAAAGGCTGAATCGTTTGGCAGGCCCCTTAAAAGCAACTTGCTGCCGGGCAACCGTTCTGAAACCTTCAAAAGCTTATCCTCTAAAGCGGTTCGCTGAGGTTCAGGGCCGGAGAGCAGGAAGAGCCATTTCCATTTAGAAGCCCGTTGAGGCTGGAGACTAAAACGGCTGAGGGGGCCAATATAGTAAGTGGGTATGGACGGTGGTTTAGCGGGATGGCCGAGCGATCCTGAAAGATTATGACTGCCTGCAAAGTCGGGAACCCAGCATTCCTTAAAGCGGTTGATGAAGCTGTAATTAAGCTTCCTTACCAGCTTCTGCAGCCAGGGAAAGGGAGCCTGAATTTCCAGTTGATGGGTTATAAAAACACAGTAGCAGCCGGGAGTATAAAGGCCGAAACGGTTGTCGGAGATCACCACATCAACCTGGTTTTCTGTAACGAACTTTTTTAGCCATTGCCTTTCATTCCACACTGCCGCCACAAGTTGTGGAAGCTGTGCCATGAGCTTGAACGGGAGCATTGCGCCATTTTTTGCATAAGTTATTTCATAGCCTTTTAGCCTGGTAAACGTTACCCCCACCACCTCTTTTTCCAATAAAGCCTGCTGCCGTTCCGTAACGGCAAGCGTAATCCGGCAACCAGGTAGCAAGGCTTTAATGATTGGAATACAACGAGTTGCGTGGCCAAGACCCCAGTCAAGCGGTGCAATTAGTATATTTAATTTGCCGGTCACGCCTGAAAAGTATTGCAGTGTTGCGTAAAAAATTTATTTTCACTCAACGTTTTTATGCCACAAAATCTAAAGCACGTAGTTCTGTTAGTCCTGTTAGTAAGCATGGTATTTGTATCGTGTGGTGTTACAGGTAAAAACAAATGCGGCTGCCCGGCAAGGCGCGGGGTAGTGGGATAAAAAAACACAGTAGAAATTTTCCTAACGATGCGGGCACAGAGAGACCTCCTGGTACTTCCAAGGAAATCCTTGTTGAATAAAGAACAGCTCGAGCTGGAAATCGAGTTGCTGGATTCGCTATTGTTTACGGTTGAGAACATAGATGCTGTTTGCCTTGCTAACGAGGTTGTGGACGTTAACCGTTGTAAAATCATCAGCCGGCAGGACAAAGTTTACAAAGTGCTGATGAAGACGGTGAAGCCCTTTGTTTTTATATCTAACAAAAACTAGCTGACGCCTTTTAACGCACCTTCCAGTTTCTCCAGCACTTCGCTTATTTCTTCCTCCCTGCACACCCCCACACTTAAACGATACCATTCGCTGTCCTTACCTGCTCCGAACGCAGAAAAAGGAACAATAGCAAGCTTAGCC
>JAEZDR010000050.1 GCA_023433265.1 Bacteroidota bacterium
AAAATGCGAAAAGGTCTGGCCAAGCCAAGCAATTGGAATTCTAATGCCCAATCTTCGCCAAGCCCTTTCCGTTAGTGGCAACCGTAGAGAGCCCCCGTAAACAATGACAGACGAAATAAGAAAAGAACTTTTGAGACTTGAAACTCAACACGACATTAAAATTTTATATGCGGTTGAAAGTGGCAGCCGTGCTTGGGGTTTCGCTTCAACGGACAGCGATTGGGATGTAAGATATATTTATATTCATAGGCTTGACTGGTATTTGAAAATTGACGACAAAAAGGATAACCAAGAAAAAATTTTACCAAACGACATTGACCTTGCTGGTTGGGAACTTAAAAAAGCTTTAAGACTTTTCAGAAAATCAAACCCACCAATGTTGGAGTGGTTAAGAAGTCCAATTATATACTTACAACAATTTTCAACAGCAGACCGACTTCGTGACTTGACAAAAGAGTATTTTAATCCAAAATCATGTCTTCACCATTATTTACATATGGCGGAAGGCAATTACAGGGAGTATTTGCAAAAGGATAGCGTGAGGGTTAAAAAGTATTTTTATGTTCTTCGTCCAATACTTGCTTGTGACTGGATTAAACATACAAATACGATGGTTCCAATGGAATTTTACAAACTATTAGACAGCCAAGTGACTGACCAAAATGTCAAATCAGAAATACTTAACTTACTGACACGAAAAATGGCAGGAGAAGAACTTAATGAAGAACCTAAAATTCAAATTCTTAACGACTTCCTTGAAAGTAAAATTAAGTTTTACAGCGACTACGTAAAATCAATAGGACAAATTTCACAGCCAGACACAGCAAGACTTGACGAATTATTTAAGCACACTATATACGAAGCGTGGGACAAGAACGGCAGCCACTAACATGGGCTTTGCAAAAGTTGGGCTGAAGAATAAGGCATCGGCTGTAGTAATTCTACTGAACTTTTGTACATTGGCCGTATTAAATGAAAAGGTACGGCCAAGGCCAGGCAGGAGGAATTCTATTGCCCAACCTTCGCAAAGCCCTGAACGTTACCTGCCATTTGTGATGTACCCTACGATGGTTACTTTCTTTAAATTTTGGTATTAACAAGAAAACCCTTTATGAGACAGAATGTAATCTTCGCCATTTTCATTTCGACAATTCTATTTAATAGTTGTGAACCAGCCGCCACCTTTGACAAACCTCAACCCGCAGACACAAAACCTTTGACAAATTTTCCAAAACGCATACAAGGAAAATACCTCGACGCTGACCATGCTTCAGTTTTGACAATAACCGATAAACTCATGACACGCTATTTTGACTTTGACGTTCAAGAGCACAAAGACAGTCTTGGTTCATCATACACACTTGTTGGTGACACTCTCATAAATTTAAGTGACAATACAAAAGAAAAAGTCGTTTTAAAAGGTGACACAATTATTCAGCACTACAGTGGGACAGATACGTTATTCAGCATTTCAACTGGCAACATTCTAAAGAAATTCAAAGGCTATTACTTCTTGAACAAGCTCTATAACGACAATGCCTGGGAAGTAAATAAACTTTCGCTGGAGAAGGGAGTTCTGACTGTTGCAAGTATTTCCGATAAAGACGACATCCAAAAACTTAAAGAAATTACAGAAACCTCGGCTGACACAACATCAACAAACTTCAGTTTGACACGCCGTCAATTCAAAAGCTTTATCAAACAGCACGGTTTCGGTGAACAGGATACATTTACACGAATGAAAGAAAACGGCAGGTAACAATCGGTTTGCTGCTATGCTGGCTCGACGTTGTATCAATCGGCTGCAGTTCTCTATCAGCTTTGGTTTCGGCTCGACGTTCATTATTCAGCTTTAGTACAATACTCGACCCTGCATACAGAAAGAAGAAATTTATTTTATGGACGGTAAGGACAATCATTTCGGTTATACTTTACATAATTTTTTGGAAATACAATTGGGTTAAATGGTCGTTGCTTTTGACAATTCCATTGTCTTTGTTCAGCTTATTTACAATAATAGGCTCACCATACTTGCTTAAAAGAAAAATAGAACAGACAAAGAAAAAAATTGAGGCTACCGACAAACTAATGACCGATACACCTGACGAGTGACAAGAAAAACGCCACATAACACGGGTTTTGCGTCAGGCGGGGTGACGTGCAAACTTGAAGCTTTGTGCTTCTATTCAAGTTCAGTGCTGGTTAACAGTTTTGTGCTCCGAAACCCGCCCGAACGCAAAGCCCGAAAACGTTGGCAGCAATATTTTCAGCGACATCATAAAAACTATACACAACTACTAAGGAGCTGGCAAGGTCTGAAACGACAAAAATAATATTGACAAAATCAACATTTTGAATTAATAATTCATAACTTGAACTTTACACCAATAATCAAAACTAATTAATTATGGAAAAAGTACCATTCAACCAAGAAGGACTGGATTTGAAAAGACAAATGTTAAAAGAACTTCCTCCACCCGAATTTGAAGAGCAACTGGAACTTATACAACGTTCAACAAGAGATTGGTGCATTGATAATTTTATTCTAAATGAGGATCAAATTGAGTATCTGAATTCAATGCCAAATCTTTTGATTGATGAAATTGGTTTAAACGCAAGAATTGCAATTCAATTTGACGAACCACTTATTTTAGAAACGCCAGCAGAATACGTTTCCCCAATGAGTGCGGAGAGACCGAGGAAAACTAAAACTTCCACAAAAGGAGGAGGAAGTTGGGACCCAGGCACTGGTTATTTTAAATACAAGGTTGAAGTGACCATTAAGTTTGAGTTCTAATGAAAATTGCTTGCCTAATTTTCACGTTTCTGCTTGTTTTATTAACTCAAGCGTTTAGTCAACAGAATGACGAAGCAGTTGATAAGCTGCTTAAACTTAGCTCACTCAAAATGGGTAATAATTCTATTGAAACATTACCCATTTTATATCAAAAAAACACATTAGTGTTTTTAAAAGTTGTTATTAACGGTAAGGAGTATTTATTTCTATTTGATACTGGTTCATCGGTATGCCTCATTTCTAAAGAAATTGCAAGCCATTCTTCAATGAAAAGCCTTGGAACTTTTTCCGATGAATTAGGAAATCAAAGCAATGCGGGTATTTTTTTACAGACCATCCATATTGGAAATTCCTCATTTGACAGTGTTCTTTGCATGGTGAGTGATACTAAAACACTATCAGAGATTGGTTGTGTAGAAATTGATGGAGTTATAGGAGCCAATCTTATTAACTTGTGCAATTGGCAAATTGACCCTGCAAAGGAATTATTATCATTTTCTCTTTCTCCGTTCAAAGCAGGGGAGAATAGCGATGGAGCAAATATTGAATATACTAGCAATTCCCTTCCGCTCTTGAGATTGAATTATAAAGACGTTCCATTTTATTGCTTGCTAGATTTTGGATATTCAGGTTATTTAGAATTGAACAATGACATTCTAAAAAAGTCTAGAATAAAAAAGTCGGATTGTTTAAATGGTTTTGGAAGATATGCACTAACAGTTAATTCAACCATAGAAGATCGAGTTTGTAGATTGATTATAGATACTTTAAAAAGTACATATTACAAATTTCCTGACGTTCCCACAGTTTTCAGCATGAGTAAACCAAAACTAGGGTCAGCTTTATTGAAAAGATATGTAGTTACATTGAATTCTTTGGAACGTACCGTGCTTTTAAGTCCATTAGACAATAAAGACACAAGTTCTATACCTTTTCCTGTGAATTTTGGGCTGAATGATAGTAATGAGCTTATAATTAGTTTCATTTGGGAAACTGAAGAAATAAAGAAGGCAGGTTTAAAAGTGGGGCAAAAAGTAATCAGTGTAAACGACCAACATTTCAAACAATTAACCAGCATTGAACTCTGTGAATTAAAGAACCATCTAAGTAAAAAGACCAAGTTCACTATTGTAATAGACGATGGGAAAAAAATCAAAACGTTCGAATTATCAAAGATTTCTAGATAGTATTTAAAGGGACATGTTTGCTATATTTAATCATCAGTAAAACAGAATAATACTGCTGCCAACAAATGTATTGCTGCAAGTGGGGCACGACGTTGGAGCAATCGGCTTTAGTTCGCTACACTGCAGCAGTTATCGGCTGGACGAACAAAGCCAGGCAAAAGTTCTTATTTTCATCATCAAATAAAACCAAACTGCAGTCCGGGGCTGGACGTTATAAAATCCTCCACCTGCAGCAATACTCGAACGTTGGCAGCAATAAAACAACCCTGCATATGAAACAGACTTTAACGACAATACTTTTAATTTCAGCATTCTTTCTTCGTTCAGCAGGACAGAACGACCCGAAGAAGATTTAAGCAAGCATTTGCTGAACAATTACAAATGCTCAAAGGACAGAAACCGATTGATTTCAAAAGAGCCGTCTTTGTGACAGAAAACGCTTACTATAAAGGCACTTTAAACTACCAGACATTTTGCAACAGCATTTCAGCTACAGGACAACAATTAAAAGCCCTCATCAAACAACGTGGACTTGAAAGTTTAAAACATCAGGTAATTGGGCAGTATTCACTTACACGACAGACAGTTTACCTATAAACAATTACATGCCTTACACGTATGACTTTGATGATTTCATGGGCGACAAAGACTTTTCAAAGATGTTTGTAACAAAGCTGATGAAAACAAAAAGCGGCAACTGTCATTCAATGCCGACATACTACAAAATTCTTTGCGAAGAAATTGGAGCAAGTGCATCACTTGCATTAGCACCTAATCATCTCTACATTAAACATCTTGATGAAAAAGGACAATGGACAAATCTTGAGTTAACGAATGCCGGGTTTCCAAGAGACCAATGGATAATTAAAGAAATGGCGATAACCGTAGAAGCTTTAAAAAGCGGTGCATACATGACACCTTTAACACAGAAACAGAGCATTGCAATGACCATGTTCGACTTAGCAATTGCTTATCAAGCTCAATATGGTTAAGATAATTTTGTTTTGAAGGTTGCAAATACAGCTCTAACTTACTTTCCGAAATGTATCCCGCTTTTAATGACAAAGGCAAATTATTACAGACACATTGGAGAGTCAGAAAAGAAGAAGAACCAGCCTGACATTGAAATGCTTAAGAAAAATTATGCACTATACAAACAAACTGGCTGCAGAAGCAGATTGGTTGTCTGCCTGTTGATAGAGGTGATCTTTTAGAGCTAGTTAGTTTAGTTGTGTCTCAAGAATTATTCATTGTTTTACATAGGGTGCCCCTACCCATTAACTGATGCTAACCGGCGCAAGTTACCGGCACATGTCACTCAACAATCTATAACAACAAACTTTAGAACACATAATGTAGTTTCTGATGGGAATAAGGTTGTTATCAATGGTACTGCGGAGTTTTTAAGAGACAATAGGTGTGTATCTCTTGTATCCGCGTGTGATGTTTATGAATTTAATAACAAAGGCGAAATTCATCGTATAACTTCGTACTGCATTCAATCAAAAAGAGTGATACATGGTTTGCCAGGTGCTGGATGTAGCGGTGATCCTTATACGACAAAATATAACTACCCTGTTAATCTTGCTGGCAGCCAACTGTTTTGGACAAGCCAAGAAAGTTGTGGGCAGTTTTAATAACGGAATTGCTTTGCCAGCAATCGTGGTTACTTTCCATGCCGACAGTACTTTTGAATACACTTCAATGGAGCATCCTACTTTTTACAGGTGGGAATATTTTAGCGAAAAAGGTAAGTGGTCGGTTTCCGGCGACACAATCATTCTTAATCCACAACTTGACATTAAACCCTTTGTTGAATATGAGTTGCAGGAACAAAATGCTTCGAACGATACAGCCGTTACAATGACCTTTAACCACATCAAAAGGTACTTTGACGCTAATGGAAATGTTATTAAGGCAGACACGCTGCAGATTAAGCAGCTTGATTATGCATTTAATGAGCTAAAGAAAAAAAAGCTGACAAGAGTTGCGGAACATCCTACCACTCGATGTGCTTTTGCCGGGTACATTCCGAAAGAAATAATTACGCCACACCGAAGAATCTCAGTGCCCAGACCCGCTGAAAAGCTTAGAAGTATCTTCATCGGTTGCTATGAGCTACAGGGAACAAAGGAGATGATAATCAGGAATCCGGACGCAGGTTATTTCACACTGAATATTTATTCAAATTATTACCAGGATGGGCAAATGAGGCAAAGAAAGTTCCTGATAAAAAATGAAAACAATTTGTACACGGCGCAGAAAGCAAACGGAGCGTTCGTGAAGGATAATATCTGGGGTGGAACAGGACCTAAACTTAAAAGGAAGAAAGGCGGCGGCTAAGATGAAGTGAGCAAGGGCAAAACGTGAAGCTTGGTTTGCTGCCCTACGCCCGCCGACATTTAATATAGAAGAATAGATTGAATGATATGAATAAATATTTAGTAACGATGTTTGGCCTGTTGGTTATTGTTGCCTGCAACACAACAAGCCCTGAAGATGTGAAAGAAAATGACAGTCTGAATGCAGGCAGGCATATTGACTCCATAACAACTACCAGCAAAAGCTTGGCAGACACAGCAAAAGTGAAAGACTGGCTCACCGATGTAATAGAGTCATACTCCAACAGCGAACAACCTTCCGAAGCGATAGCTAATCTAAGGCAACACCTGACGGATGATTACTTTAGTTATAAGCAGGATGCGCTTAACCTGGAGTATGATAACGGAGACGCAGCCTTAACGGAAGATGCATTTAAAAAGAAGTGGTCGCATAAGTATAATACAGCAAAAGCAGGCAGTGGCGGTTTCTTTATTTCGACGCAGGATAACGGAAGGGTAAAGGTTACGGCTTGCAAGCTTTTACCCGGTGCTTCGCAGCAAACGCAGGTTTACCGAACCACCCTTACAGACATTGATGCCGAACTGCAGTTTGAAAGAGACATAAAGGTTGTTGAACAGGACGGTAAATGGTTGATAGATGATGTGGTGGAGCAGCAATAAGCTCTACTAACCATCTGGTGATTAACAGCAATCACCAGGCGTCCAAAATTTCCGAAGCGCTGATTAATAATTTATCACCTGCTCTTCCACGTCTTTCGGTAGCGTTCTCCATTCATACTGCTGGTTGCGGAGTTGGGGTTCAAAGCCAGCTTCGCGAATGGAATCCTGGATAGATTTGGAAGTAAATCTATGAGGAGCGCCTGCGGCACTCACCACATTTTCTTCAATCATAATACTACCCCAGTCGTTGGCTCCGCCGTGGAGGGCGAGTTGTGCTGTTTGCTTGCCCACGGTTAGCCAACTGGCTTGTATGTTGATGATGTTAGGCAGCATAAGGCGCGAGATGGCCGTCATGCGCAGGTATTCGTCGGCCGTTGTTAGATTTTGCACACCCCTGATGCGCGTAAGCAGTGTATCCACGTCCTGGAAAGTCCATGCAATAAAAGCGAGGAACCCCTTGGCGTGAGCAGGTTTGCGGCTTTGCACTTCTCTTATTCGCTCGAGGTGGATGAAACGCTCTTCCAGGGTTTCCACGTGGCCAAACATCATAGTAGCGCTGGTCGTTATGTCGAGATTATGCGCCTGGTGCATGATTTCCAGCCACTCATCTGCTCCACACTTGCCTTTGCTAATGAGCCTACGAACTCTATCTACCAGTATTTCCGCTCCTGCGCCTGGCAAAGAGTCCATGCCTGCTTCCTTCAACGCTTTTAGCACATCGTAATGGCTCATTTTTTCCAGCTTACAAATGTGCGCTACTTCCGGGGGGCCTAATGTATGCAGCTTGAGTTGCGGGTAAAGCGCTTTAAGCTGACTAAACAAATCGACATAAAACTGTAGCCCAAGCTCCGGGTGATGCCCACCCTGCAGGAGCAGTTGGTCGCCTCCGTATTTGAAAGTCTCTTCAATCTTTTGTTTGTAAGTCTCAATATCGGTGATGTAGGCTTCAGCGTGCCCGGGGATGCGGTAGAAGTTGCAGAACTTACAATTGGCAATACAAACGTTGGTAGTATTTACATTCCTGTCAATCTGCCAGGTTACTTTACCGTGAGGCACCTGCTTTTTCCTGAGTTCGTTGGCTATATGCATCAATTCGCTCAATGGCGCCTCGCGAAAAAGGAACATACCCTCTTCTTTCGAGAGAAACTCAAAGTTGGACGCCTTTAAATACAGGTCTTGTAAATTCATCATACTTAAAATGAAGCGCAAATTTAAGAAAGCAGGCTGCTTGCATTGGGATATATCTGTTGTGTTTATGGTAATTTAAGCAAGCAACCACCCATGACAAATACGTCAACGGCAAGGATCAGATGCAAATCTGCGGTAATTTAGGAGCCTGTATGGCAGTCCGTTTCGTTTTTTTGGGCCTTGCATTGATTCTCTGCACTTTAGGCAAGGACGCCTATGGGCAGCGCACGACGTCGTCGAAGGCAAAGCTGCTGACCAGCTTCCATTTCAAAATCCTTACAGGCGGTATTGTGATAGTTAAAGGCACGTTTGACGACCATCCTGACTCGCTCAACTTTATACTCGATACCGGCAGTGGAGGGATTTCACTTGACTCGGCAACTGCAAAGCGACTCCAGGTTCCCCTAACGCGTTCGGGCCGCACCATCAGGGGGATTGCGGGTGTTAGAACCGTTGATTTCGCTTACGACCACAAACTTCACCTGCCAGGACTAAACGTAGAACACTTGGACTTCCATGTTAACGATTATGAAATTCTGTCCAGCGCTTATGGCGTTAAGATAGATGGCATTATCGGGTACAGCCTTTTTAGAAGATATATTGTTGCAATTGACTATGATCAGCGAATCATCAGCTTTTATACGCAAGGGCGTTTCACGTACCCTTATGGAGGCAGGTTTTTAAACCCCAGCATCACCACCCTTGCCCTTCAACAGGTGCAGGTTCAGGAAGAAAAAGTAGTGGATGCCGATTTTCTGTTCGACACGGGTGCTGGTCTCTGCATGCTGTTCTCAGAGGATTTTATAGAAGATAGTGCATTCATTAATCCAAACAAGAAGCGGTTTCATTCGTACGGGGAAGGCCTCGGAGGCAAGAAGGCCATGCAGATGACGGTAATAAAGCAAGTAAAGGTGGGCCCTTATAAGTTTAGGAAAGTGCCGGTGTTTGTTTTTGCAGATGACTATAATATTACAAGTTATCCTATATCAAAAGGTTTGATTGGCAACGACATCCTGCGGCGTTTTAATGTTGTAATCAATTATGCAGATAAGGTAATCCACATTAAGCCAAATACCCATTTCCACGACGAGTTTGACTATGCCTATACCGGGCTTGAAATATTCCTCGTAAAAGATAAGGTAGTGGTTGATGACGTTATCCCAAACTCACCTGCTGACGAAGCAGGCTTCAAGGTAGGCGATGTTGTGATAGCAATGAATACCCGTTTTACAAATGACATCCAGGCCTATAAACAGCTCATGCAGGATACAGGAGCAAGGCTTAAGGTGGTAGTGCAACGGAATGGAGAACTGATAGAGCTGCGGCTAAAAGTTGGCGACATCCGTTAGGCTCCATTTTTGATTATTAACAGATGCTAATGATTAGTGTTAATACCTTGCACGTTTAACTGTCTCTATGAATCGATTTTTACTCTCGTTTTTGCTGTTAGTACTTCCTGCTTTATTATTTGCGCAACCCCCTGCAGGCTATTATAATGCTGCAGCAGGACAAACCTGTTCTGGGTTGAAAACGGCGTTGTACAATATTATTTCCGCCAGCCATAATCCAAAGTCTTATAATGCACTGTCTTCGCAATATCCCCTTAGCGATGTGAAACCAAGGGAGGTTGGCACCGGTTCGGCGATGGTTATATACGATGTATATTCTGACAGGCCACTTGCAGCAGACCCTTACAATTTTACTCCTAACACGGACCAATGTGGAAACTACAATAGTGAAGGCGACTGTTACAACAGGGAGCATACTTTTCCAGGTAGCTGGTTTGATGATGAATCTCCTGCTTACAGCGATTACCATCATGTATATCCCACAGATGGCTATGTAAACAACATCCGGAGTAATTATCGTCTTGGTGAAGTGGGCACAGCCAACTTTACCAGCCTCAACGGAAGCAAAAGAGGGAGCTCTTCGTTTGCAGGTATAACCGGAACAGTTTTCGAACCTATTGATTCCTTCAAAGGTGACCTTGCAAGAGCTTATTTCTATATGGTTACCCGCTACCAGAACAGGCTGGCTACGTGGAATGGCTATTCAACGGATGGCGCGCTTACGCTTACCGGTAATACCTATCCTGCTGTGGAGATACCCTACCTAAGGATGATGCTAAAGTGGCATAACATGGACCCGGTGAGCCAAAAAGAAATTACCCGCAACAACGGAGGTTACTCTTTTCAAAGCAACAGGAACCCATTTGTAGATCACCCGGAATACGTAAACCTTATTTGGAATGCCACATGCCCCGGGCTTGCTGCTTTACCGGTAGACATCATCAGCTTCACAGGTAAATTAGATGGCAGCCGGGTAGTATTGAACTGGGAAGTGGCGAATGAGATGAACCTAAGCAGTTACGAAGTAGAAAGAAGCTTCAATGGCGCGGAGTATAACTACATAGGGTCGATAGCTGCGGCAAACCTATCGCAGTACACCTTTACAGATAATGTTTCGTTTTTGGGAGGAAGCCGCGTTTATTACCGCCTGAAGCGAGTGGACAAAGATGGAAGTTTCCAGTATAGTGAAGTTGTATCCTTGCATCTTCCCCTTAATGTTAAGTTCAGCCTATACCCCAACCCTGCAAAGGATGAGGTGCGACTGAACATCAACAATAACAGCAATGCATTGGCCGAGGTGCGCATCAGTAATATTACAGGCGCGGTAGTTCTTACCATGACTGCACAAGCTAGTAATGGCCTCTTGAAAGTTAACATTAGCACGCTGCCTGCAGGTACTTACTTCGTTACCCTACATATGGGCGACGAACAATGGATGCAAAAATTGCTGATTGTAAAATAGGAAGGAGAGAACAGGTAGCCGTCCGGCGCTTCTCACTAACCGGCTTTTGAAGCTACATTTGTGACCCTTATTGTAATATCGAACTCATCAACATGTACAAACTTGTATTGTGTCTTCTTCCGCTGTTTGCCCTTTCGTGTAAAGAGAATAAAGACGGCGCATTTGTAGTAAGCGGACAGTTTAAGAACGCGCCTAAAGGTAAAATCACCCTACAACAGCTTCCTTATACAGGTGAGGCGCCTATAGTGCTGGACTCAGCTACGCTCAAAGAAAACGGATCTTTTACTCTCAGGAGCGCCGCCACTGGAGAAGCTATATACAGGATTGCAGTGGAACAAGGACCGGAAGTATTCTTTATTAATGACGAAAACCGCATTAAAGTAAGGATGGATGCTAACGATCCGATGCATCCCAAGTTTGAGTCTTCTGATGCCTCAGGGGAACTCTATGCTTTTATAAACACCTACTTCGCTAAAGATTCTGCTATCCGTACTTTCTATTTCCAGGCAGACAGCACTTACCGTATGAGCGGCAACAGCGATTCTGTTTTCAGGATTATAGATCAGCAGGGAAAACAGAAACTGAAAGACATTACGGATTACATTACCAAGGTAGTAAGGGAAACCGAGAGCCCTTCTGTTGCCCATTTTGCTATTGCAAGGGGCTTCCAGGCATTACCTGTTGAAGAAGCAAAAGCTTTAACCAATGAGGCTTTGAAAAGATTCAAAGACCATAAAGGGCTTACAAGCCTCAAAACGCAGATAGATGCAGCCACTGCGCAGCAGGTTCCTGAGAGCGGGCCGAAATACCCCCTCATGCACCAGCCAGCGCCGGACCTGACCATGAACGACCCCAATGGCAGGCCTGTTAGCATCAGTCAGTTTAAAGGCAAATATGTTTTAGTGGATTTCTGGGCCAGTTGGTGTGCTCCCTGCAGGAGGGAAAATCCCAACATTGTGGCCGCCTATAACAAGTATAAGAGTAAGAATTTCACCATATTAGGTGTTTCGCTGGATGCCGATAAGGCTGACTGGGTAAAGGCTATAGTTGACGACAACCTTACCTGGCCTCATATGAGCGACCTGAAGCAATGGGAAAGCTCGGCTGTGCCGGCCTACAGGTTTGAAGGCATTCCTTTCAACGTGTTATTAGACCCTTCGGGCAACATTATCGCAAGCGATTTAAGAGGCCCGGAACTGGACAAGAAGCTTCAGCAGGTACTGGGGCAGTAAATATCCGGTATTGCAGGAATAGCTCATTTTTTACCCCAAAGTGACATAGCCACTAAAAACTTGTTGCCAGTGGCGGTTTTCGTGCGTAATTTCGGCAACTCTAAAAGCAAAATAAACGTCTCTCTTATATGAAGTCAACATTCCAATTCGTTGCCGCGTTGTTATTGGCCTTAGCCGCTGTGCCGGCAATTGCCCAAACAGCATTGTGGCAACCTTCGCAAGACCGATATTCCAGCTATTTCAACAGAGCTGGCGCAGAAACATTATCGCTCCCTGAATCCTATGCTATTTATAACCTCAATGGAGGCAACCTTGCCACTATGCAGGCAGCGATACCTATGCTGGACCTGAAAAGTGACAATTTCCAGGGCATACCTATTCAGCTTCCCCTTCCCGATGGGTCAATGTTCACCACACTTATTTCGGAAGTGAATATTTGGGAGAACCCGGTGATGGCTGATAAGGTGGAGACGAAAACCTACCGGTTAATGAACACCGGTTCCAAAGCTGTTGATGGCAGTGTTTCTATTCTCAATGGTGGAATCTCTGCTATCCTCTTCACGGCCGGTGGTACCGTTTACATTCATCCTTTGAATGTGGATGCTTCAGGTGCTCACGTAGTTTACTTTGTAAAGGATGTAAAAGTAAACGCTAACTATACTTGCTCAACAGAAGGCGAAGCAACGTCTGTTGATGATAATCTTGCTGCAAAAACTACTGCCGGCGATTGCAGGCGCAGAAATTACCGCCTCGCTGTAGGTGCTACAGGGGAATACACTACCTGGGCCGGTGGCGTTACGCAGGCACGCAACTACATCACGATCAGTATTAACACGGTAAACGCAATCTACCTGCGCGACCTGGGTGCTTCTTTTGTTTTGATACAGAATGATGCTATCATTTATACAAATGCTGCAAGCGACCCTTATTCTTCTACGTTAAGCGGTACATTTTTAAATAATAACCAAACGGCGCTAGACGGCAATGTAGGCTCGGCCAATTATGATGTAGGTATCGGCTTCAGTGCAGCATTCAGTGGTGGCCTGGCTCAACTACAAAGCGCATGTGCCAATTCAGAAAAGGCGAGGGCAGGTGTAGGACACCAGGGTGGTACCGGTGCAAATCCAAATCCAGGCCCTCAGGGTCAATGGTTTGATGGCGCTGTGGCCCATGAAATAGGTCATATGTTTGGCGCAACCCATACATTTTCTGCTACCAACGGTGCTTGCGGAAGTAACATTACGTTATCTTCTGCATGGGAACCCGGTTCAGGCTCTACTATTATGGCCTATGCCGCTGCAGGTTGTGGCCCTACCAATGCTATCCAGACCTACCAGGATTATTATTTCCATGGTGGTAGTATAGGACAAATGCAGAGTTATATAGTAGGCGCAACAGGCACTTGCGGTTCACCTACTGTTACAACAAATGTTGCCCCGGTGATAACAACACCTGTGGCTAATACCACTATTCCGAAGTCCACTCCGTTTATGTTGACTTTAAATGCTTTTGATGCAAACGGAAACGCATTAACTTATAGCTGGGAACAAATGGATGCCGGATATTCCAGTTCAAACCCTCCGAGCGCGACCCAAACACAAGGACCCTTATTCCGTTCTTACCCACCGTCTACATCCCCTACGCGCTACTTCCCAATGATGGAGTCACTTAACGGAAGTACAACTTTCAGCCCATACGAGAAACTGCCAAGTATAGCAAGACAGATGAACTTCCGCGGTACCGTAAGGGACAATTCAACTTTGGGTGGATGCACTGCAGAAAATGATGTAACCATTACAGTAGCTTCCGGTGCCGGACCTTTCATGGTAACCTCACAATGGGGACCTGAAACATGGACAGCCAACGGAACCAATACCACCACTATCACATGGGATGTGGCAAACACTTCGGCAGCGCCTGTAAACGCTGCGACTGTTGACATCCTTTTTTCGCTTGATGGCGGATACACCTATCCTGTTATCCTGGCTGCCGCAACACCGAACGACGGAAGCCAGACAATTACTATCCCTGTAGTTGCAACTACCGATGGCCGCATCATGGTTAAAGCCACCAATAATATCTTCTTCAATATTAATGATGCTGCTATTACGGTGGTAAACACTACCCCCGTTACGTTCTTAAACGTTTCGGCGGTTAGAGAAGGAGAAACTGCCCGGATAAATTGGAGCACTGCTATGGAACAGAATAATGAGAAGTTCGTAATAGAACGCTCTGCCACCGGAAGCGAGTTTACAGAAATAGGTTCAGTTAAAGGCGCAGGCAACAGCACTTCGGTTAACGAATACAGCTTTGTAGATGCACAACCCTTTGCAGGCCTCAATTATTACCGCATTAAGCAGGTAGACCTCGATGGCAGGTATTCGCATACCAAAGTGGTTAGTGTAAATATGAGCCATCTTTCTGCTACTACTATCACTTCCTACCCTAATCCTGTAAAGGATGTGGTGAACATAGAAATTAAAGCGGTGCGTGCCGAGAAAGTAACCTTAGAGCTGTTTGACAGCAAAGGTGCACGGGTAATGAGACGTAGCATAAATGCAATGGCCGGCACAAACAACACCACGCTCAACCTTTCTACGCTGGGAGCGGGTGTATATATTCTCAAGACATCTTCCCAAAGCCTGAACGCCACGAGCAGGCTGGTAAAAGAATAACGCGAGATTTATTTCTATAAAAAACGCCTCATTTATGGGGCGTTTTTATTTGCTACTCTTCATCGGTAGAAGCTTCTCCCGCCGAGCTTCCATAGGCATGAAAGAGTTGCCTGAGATCGTCGAGCGTATTAATTTCTTCTACCGTTTTATCCTTACGCCATCGGCTCATGCGGGGAAACCTTAAAGCAATACCGCATTTATGTCGTTTGCTTTCGGCAATACCTTCGAAAGCTATCTCGAAGACCAGTTCCGGTTTCACGGTTCGTACCGGGCCAAACTTTTCTATACTATTCTTTTTGACGAAGGCATCTACCTGCGCAAATTCTTTATCTGTGAGCCCACTATAAGCCCTTGTAAACACAATCAGATCATCGCCGTCGCGCAATGCAAACGTATAGGCTGTATATAAATTACTCCTTCGCCCGGCACCTTTTTGCGCATATACCATCACCGCATCAATAGTTAGTGGATCTATCTTCCATTTCCACCAATCGCCTTTCTTGCGTCCTACCTGGTATGCTGAAGCCTTGCGCTTAAGCATGATACCCTCGGCATTCATTTGCCTCGATTGTTCGCGAATGTCCGCAAGTTGCTGCCAGCTACTGAAGGCTATTTCCTCCGAAAGAATGAGGCGTGGATGGTGAATGCCATTGACCACCTGCCCCAGTTGCTGCCTTCTTTCTTCTAACGGACGGCTGCGCCAGTCCTCGTAGTTATATTCTAACAAGTCATAGGCAAAGAAGCAGATCGGCACTTCCTGCAGTTGTTTTTTTGTAATGTTTTTGCGCCCGATCCGCGTTTGCAGAAGCGCAAAGGGTAAGGGTTTTCCATCTTTACCGGGTATAATCTCACCATCCAGCACAATGCCGTCCGGAAGCAATGGAAGCAACGAGGCGTATTCCGGAAACTTATCGGTCATTAACTCCTCTCCCCTGCTCCAAACAAACAGTTGTCCATCCCTTTTTATCAGTTGTCCTCTAATGCCATCCCATTTCCACTCAGCCTGCCATTCAGATGGGTCGCCAAGGTCGGCGGCTTCGGCTTCCAATGCATAGGCAAGGTAAAAAGGGTAGGGTTTGCTAAAATCAGTTTCAGTTGTTCCAGTACTTACCAACTCGTTGAATGCAACGGTTGCAGCATCCCAGTTACCGCTGATGCGGTGGGCTATTACAGAGTCTGGTAGGCCCGTAATTTTTTCCAGCGCATTCACCATCATTTTCTGTGATACCCCGATACGAAAGTTGCCCATAATAAGCTTGTTGAACACGAAGCGTTCTGCGTGGTTAGTGTTTTGCCAGGTTTGCAGCACAAACTGCTTCTTTGCCTCTTCGCTCTCCTTTTCAAGCCGCAGAAACGCTTCCAAATAAAAGTGCAGGGGTTGTGTAGACTTCATATCGCTTTCACCTAACCATTGGGTTAGTAGTAAAGCGATGGTTTCGCCCAGGTCGCCGACGGTATGGTAACATTCGTAAAAGAGCCATTCGGGTATTTGGGTCAGTTGCATGCACCATTGACTCAACACTGTGGAACTGACGATGCGCTTTGGCCTCCGGCCACTGAAAAGCGCAATTACCCAAACCTTGTCCTTTTCGTTAGCAGCGTTTAAGTACTCGGCCAACGTGTTTAGTTTATCGTTGTTTTTTGTGGATGAACCTATTTTTTGTACAAGCTGTGCAAATTGCTTCATGAAGCTATGGGATGCTTTGCTGAAAATAATAACTACACAGCAATTACTTTACCTGCTTTTGTGTTGAAGGCATTATGATATTAAAAAAAAGCGTATCTTGAACGTCAAACCAAAACTAATAGTATGAACAAAGCGCTTGCATCCTTCTTTTTTGCGTTCCTGGTCATTACCACTTCTTTTGTTGGCAGTGTAGCTTCAAGTTCGCGACCTTCGTCCGTGGCAGCGGAAGATACCCTTAAGCCAGGGGTGAAGAAAAGCGAGGTAAAAATCCCGAGCCGTAGAGCGGTTAAGGTAAAGATTGACACTGCACATTTTTACGACATAGATAACCCTGAGCGGATTATTGCTTTGCATATAAAACACCCCGGAGGATTGGAAGTAATACCCTTTCCCGACGAAAAGACAGACACCCTGGATATACGCGACCTTGACGACCCTGATAAGATTTTGTTCCTGCAAGCCCAGAGTAAACAAGGGAAACACAGTACGATTACAACCAGGGATAAAGCAGGTATCGATACTGTAGACGTATATGGCGGCACTGAGCAAGTATCCCATCGTTATATTCGTAAAAACGGGAAATTCGTGAAGAGCTTGCCGATAAATAAGCATTAGCAAATCTGCCTTCCGGTGTTGAGGCCAGATTCACCTTCTTACTTATACCTTACGCCTGGCTTACGCCAAGCTTATGCTTAGCTTATATCTAGCTTACCCATCGCTTTAGTTACTGCGTGGTATGGTTGACCTGAATTTTCTGGCCGGATCAGGCAATTTCCTCGCCGAGGCTTGCGGTGTACAACTGGTACCAATCTTCGCGGTTGATGCTGATATCGGCTGCATACTTTGCCTGCAGTAGTCTTTCCAGCTTGGTTGTTCCTAGTACGGGCAGGATATGAGAGGGATGCTTCATTAAAAAAGCAATAAGCATCTGGTTGATGCCCGTTTCGTATTTTTCTGCAAGGTGTGTTGCGGTGGCCGCAATAGCCCTGTATCGCGGGTGGCTGTCATCGCTGAGGATGCCGCCTCCCAGTGGCGCCCATGCCATCGGAATAATATTCTCGGCATGACAAAAGTCGAGCAAGCCATTGACAATAGGCGTCATATTGAGGAGCGAAACCTCAAGCTGGTTGTAAGTTATATTGATGTATTTCTGCAACAGGGTTATATGATGTGGCAGAAAGTTGGAAACCCCAAACTCAAGTATTTTACCTTGTTGTTTAAGTGTGCTGATAGCTTCGGCTATTTCAAGCGGCTGCATCAGCGGGTCGGGGCGGTGGAGCAATAAAACATCCAGGTAATCGGTATTTAGATTTTTGAGAGACTGTTCAACTGAAGCGATGATATGCCCGCCGCTGGTGTTGTAGGATTTTATGATGTGGTAGGGGCGGTTGCTACTCTGGATTTGAATACCGCACTTGCTGATAAGTTGCATTTGCTGGCGGAGAGATGAATTGTCCCTCAGCACTTCGCCAAATTCTGCTTCGGTGGTGTATTCGCCATAAATATCTGCATGATCGAAGGATGTGATGCCATTAAGAAGGCATTGGTCGATCATGAGCCTATAGTCGGGCAGCGTAAAGTTAGCGCCCCATTTACCCCACCTCATACAGCCGGCAACCGGGGTAGAAAGCTTGTTCATGCAGCAAACATTGTTAGTTGAAAGTAAGGAGGTAATAAGCAAAAACAAAAAACCCTGCCGACAGGCAGGGTTGGTATGTTGACAACATGTGATTAATAGCGATTGAATCCTCCGCCGCCTTCACCACGATTACGGTTGAAACCGCCACCGCTGCCGCCGTTGCCGCCACGACGGAAACCGC
>JAEZDR010000065.1 GCA_023433265.1 Bacteroidota bacterium
CCTCAAGACAGGGCATAGCAATTCCCTCCCAAAATCCTACCTTTGCCGGCTATTTTCAAGCTGCCAACTTGGCTGTATACTATGGCCTTGCATTGTTTTTGAGAATAGCCACCATTCAACTTTTATAACACATACCTTATATGTTAGGTTTCTTAAGTAAGATTTTCGGGGGAAGCAAGTCGGAGAAAGACGTAAAACAAATACTTCCACTCGTAACCCAGGTAAATCAAAAGTTCCAGGAATTTCAGCAACTTACAAACGACGAGCTTCGCAATAAAACCAACGAGTTTAGAGCTATCATAAAAGAGCGCCTGCAGGAAATAGATAAGCGCATTGAGGGAATGAAAGCCGACGCCGAGAGTTTGCCTTCCTCTGATATGACGGGGAAAGACGCCATTTACCAGGACATAGACAAGGTTATCAAAGAGCGCGATAAAGAGATTGAAGGAGTACTCCAGGAAATACTACCCGACGCTTTTGCTGTTGTAAAGGAGACCGCCCGCCGCTTCAAAGAAAATGAAGAAATGGTTGCAACTGCCACCGACCACGACAGGGATATGAGTGTGGTAAGGGGACATGTACGGATAGAAGGCGATAAGGTGATCTACAAAAACACCTGGATGGCTGCCGGTAATGCAGTAACGTGGAACATGGTGCATTACGATGTTCAGCTTATAGGCGGTGCGGTATTACACCAGGGTAAAATATCTGAAATGGCCACAGGTGAGGGTAAGACGCTTGTATCTACATTACCTGCCTACCTGAATGCACTTGCCGGGGAGGGTGTCCACATCGTAACTGTGAACGATTACCTCGCCCGTCGTGACTCAGAATGGAACGGTCCAATTTTCGAGTGGTTGGGTATGCGGGTTGACTGCATTGATAAACACCAGCCCAACAGCCCCGAACGTCGCAAGGCTTACCTGGCAGATATTACTTACGGAACTAATAACGAATTTGGTTTCGACTACCTGCGCGACAACATGGTGCACAGCCCGGAAGAAATGGTGCAGCGTAAGCACCACTACGCAATGGTGGACGAGGTGGACTCAGTATTAATCGACGATGCAAGAACCCCACTTATCATCTCAGGTCCCGTGAGCCGTGGCGATAATACTGAGCAGTTCTTCCAGTTAAAACCAAGGATTGAACAACTGGTAGAGGCACAGAAGCGTGCAGCCAACCAATACCTAAACGAAGCAAGGAAGAAGATTACTGAAGGCAACGATGATCCTAAAGATGGTGGCCTTGCGCTCTTTCGGGCGCATAGAGGTCTGCCAAAGAATACAGCACTCATCAAGTTTCTTAGCGAGCCGGGCATAAGAGTAAAGCTGCAGAAAACAGAAAACTACTACCTCGCCGATCAGCAAAAGGAAATGCCAAAGGCCGATGAAGGTTTGTTCTTTTATATTGATGAAAAGAACAACACAGTAGAGCTTACAGATAAAGGCATTCAGCTGATAACAAAAAGCGGGGAAGATCCTAACTTCTTTGTTCTTCCTGACATCAGTATTTCCTTAAACGCCATTGATGAAGATGCTGCGCTAAGCCCTGAAGAAAAGTTACATCGTAAAGAAGGTATCCTTAACGAATACTCAGTTAAAGCTGATCGCATCCATACGGTGCAGCAGCTACTGAAAGCTTACACCCTGTTTGAAAAGGATGTTGAATACATCGTAGTGGAAGGGCAGGTGAAAATAGTAGACGAGCAAACAGGCCGTATCATGGAAGGCCGTCGTTACAGCGATGGTTTACACCAGGCACTGGAAGCTAAGGAGAACGTGAAAATTGAAGCCACTACCCAAACCTATGCTACCATTACCCTGCAGAACTACTTCAGGATGTACCACAAGCTTGCGGGCATGACCGGTACTGCGGAAACAGAAGCTGCAGAACTTTGGAACATTTATAAACTTGATGTAGTTACAATACCGACAAATATTCCTGTAATCAGGAAGGATGAGCAGGATCTTGTTTACAAAACCAAGCGTGAGAAATTCGGTGCCGTAATCCTCGAGATCCAGCGCATTGTGTTTCCATATACCAACTACAAACCCCAGGTAGACGAAAAAGGTAAAGTGGTGATGGATTCCATTGGCCGGCCCGTGCCTATGCTCGATCAAAAAGGAGGGCTTATTCCGGAAAACGATACCGTGACAGGTAAAGTGGAATCCCGTACGCCACGGCCGATCCTAGTGGGTACAACATCGGTAGAGGTGAGTGAATTGCTGAGTCGTATGCTTCGACAAAAAGGCATTTCACACAACGTGCTAAACGCCAAGCAACACGCCCGCGAAGCGCAAGTAGTTGCTGAAGCAGGCTTGCCGGGCAATGTTACGATTGCCACTAACATGGCGGGTAGGGGTACAGACATAAAGCTTGGGCTCGGCGTAAAAGAGGCAGGTGGACTTGCTATTTTAGGTACGGAACGCCATGAGTCGCGTCGTGTTGACAGGCAGTTGAGAGGCCGTGCGGGCCGGCAGGGTGACCCGGGTTCTTCGCAGTTCTTTGTGTCGCTTGAAGACGATCTTATGCGTATGTTCGGAAGCGAACGCATCGCTAAGATCATGGATTTTGCAGGCTATAAAGAAGGCGAGGTTATCCAGCATAGCATGATTACCAAGAGCATTGAACGTGCTCAGAAGAAAGTGGAAGAGAACAACTTCGGCATAAGAAAGCGCTTGTTAGAATATGATGACGTAATGAACAAGCAACGCAGTGTTATTTATACGCGTCGTAACCATGCATTGTTTGGCGAAAGGCTTGCATTGGATATTGACAATGCTTTCTTCTCCGTTGCAGAATCGCTTGTAAGTTCTTTCCGTGAACAGAACGATTTTGAAGGCTTCCGTCTCGCTGCTATCGTCAACTTTGGAATTGATACAAGTATTACAACTGACGAGTTTAATAAGGAAAACGAAAACTCGCTTGCAGAAAAGCTTTATACGGAGGTAAGTACAAATTACAACCGTAAGAAAGATGAGCTTAAGGGTTCCGCACTTCCTATTTTCAGGAATATCAGGGAAACGCAGGGTTCTCATATCCAAAATGTTATTGTTCCCTTCACTGACGGACGTAAAGGTTTGCAGGTGCTTGTAAACCTTGACAAAGCGCTTAGTTCAGAAGGTGCTGAGTTGGGACATGCACTCGAACGCACCGTGACGCTTTCGTTGATAGACGATTCCTGGAAAGAGCATCTTCGTGCAATGGACGACCTGAAACAGAGTGTACAGACGGCACACTACGAGCAAAAGGATCCATTGGTTATTTACAAGATGGAAGCATTTGGCTTGTTCAGCAAAATGAATAGCGAGGTAAACAAAGACATCGTTCAGTTCCTTTGCCATGCAAACATCCCGATGGAGCAATCGAGTGTTCCTCTTAAAGAGGGTAGGGAAGAGAAGACTGACATGAGCAAGATGCGGGTAAACAAAGCTGATGTAGATGCTGCAGGCAGTGATTATGCAGCCAATGAGCAGGATTATTACGATCCAACTCGCGTGAAGCAGGAGCCTGTAAGGGTAGCGCCGAAAATAGGCAGGAACGATCCCTGCCCATGCGGTAGCGGTAAGAAGTTTAAAGCCTGCCATGGGAGGGAGTAGGTAGTAGAGTACATAGTACAAAGTACATAGTACATAGATAGGAGGGAGAGAGTGGGAAAGTGAATAGTGAATGGTGAATGAGGGGCGGAGGGGTTATAGGGCCTCTTAGCAATCTTGTGTTGTTATGCTCTTGGGCAAAGGGGACAATGAGGCAATGCAAGTTCTCTAATTCGAAGCGCAGGATGGGCTGCTTTTAGTACTACCCATCTAGTTTCCCACTAAGAACCCACACCAAATTCGGGAGTAGACTCGCGGACTATCTTTGCGTCATGTCAGCTGAAATCATCCTTGGCGAGTGGAAGAAAGGGCATTACCGCCCGGTTTACTGGCTGGAGGGCGAAGAACCCTACTTCATTGACAAGCTCGTACACTTTGCTGAAGAAAAAATACTGAACGAAAGCGAGAAGAGCTTCAACCTCACCATCTTTTACGGAAAAGACGCCGCTTGGGCTGATGTGTTAAATGCCTGCAGGAAATATCCTATGTTTTCGGATAAACAAGTGGTGATACTGAAAGAGGCACAGCAGATGCGCGATATTGAAAAGCTGGAACCCTATATAGAGAATCCGCTTGCTTCCACTATTCTTATTGTAGCCTATAAAGACAAGAAAATAGATGGCCGCAGCAAGTTTGGTAAGCTGGTAAAGAAGCAGAGCTACATGGAAAGCAAGAAGCTCTATGATAACCAAATGCCCGAATGGACGGCTAACATGGTGAAACAGCATGGACTGTCCATCAATCAGCGCGCCCTGGCTTTGCTTGTAGACCATGTGGGCAACGACCTAAGCCGGCTGAACAACGAAGTAGAGAAACTTACCCTAAACCTTGGAGCCAGAAAACAGATTACGGAAGAAGACATTGAAGAGTTTGTAGGCATCAGCAAAGACTTTAATGTTTTTGAGTTGCAGGATGCTATTGCTGAAAAGAATGCACCGAAAGCCATCCGCATCATTCAGTACTTCAGTCACAACCCAAAAGCAGCCCCACTGCCAATGGTTTTGCCTGCGCTGCATAGTTTCTTTAGTAAAGTTTACCAGCTTTCCGGAGGCGAGAGTGCCGCATCGGTATTTCCAAACCCATTTGCAGCAAAAGCAGGTGCCCGCTGCTATTCAAACTATGGTGATGCGGGGGTTCAGAAATGCATCCTCCTTCTTCATCACTACAACCTGCGCGGAATTGGCATCAACGACCGTGGCACAGATGACTCAGAACTGTTGAAGGAACTGGTAGTAAAAATGATGACCCAGCGTTAATAGCAATTAACATCTGCCCGGGGATGGAGTACCGATACCCGGGAGAGGAGTAGAAGATGAGTAAGAGAGTTCCTTAGTAGTGGGTCAAGAGAGGGCTTAAGGTGGTGTGAGAGATTTGAGAAAGAGGTCGTGTTATCGTCATGTTATCCCCATGTAATCCTGGTACAACAATAGTGTGAAGTGCATTTAACCTGCACGTAAAATAAGTTTGAACGATCCATAAACATTCAGTGAATTGAAGGTAATCATCCTATCATTTGGAATTTGGGATGCCTGGGAATGGAGTTTGCCCATTTGGAATTTGAAATCTATTGCCTCAGCGCATCCATTACCTTCACCTTGTCATCAGCCAACTGTTCCTTCAGGCCTTCCAGCCCTTTAAAGTGAATATCCCCTCTTATATAATTATAAAAACAAACCTTAAGTTGCTTTCCGTATATGTCGGAATCAAAATCAAAAATGTTCACCTCAATTACTCTTCGTGTTCCATTTACTACAGGCCGGCTTCCGATGTACAACATTCCTTCGAGTGACTGCCACTCCGACGGGCCTTCTGCCACATCAAGTTTGACCGCATAAACCCCGTCGCCAGGAACGAGCTTCTCCTCATGGTTCACTTGAATGTTAGCCGTAGGGTAGCCTATTGTTCTTCCTATTTTATCGCCTTGTATTACTGTGCCATTGATAAAATAAGGATAGCCAAGAAAGTTATTGGCAATCGTAGTATCACAATGCAAGAGGGCTTTTCGTATGGCTGTTGATGAAATAACTACCTCCTGCAAAATATGTTCAGGTATTTCTTTTACTTCAAACCCAAGCTCATTTCCATAGCGCTCAAGTAATTGATAATCTCCCTTACGCCCTTTCCCAAATTTGTGATCGTAGCCGATTATTACGGTGCTTGGTTTAAGCTTCTTCCAGAGAAATTCAGTGATATAGGCATCTGCAGGCATTTTGGAAAATCCTTCGTCGAAAGGTACTACGACGAGATGATCCACCCCCTCTGCTTTTAGTAGTTCACTTTTTTCTTCAAGTGTGGTTAGAAGCTTTACACCCGATGTATCGCCAACTACCCTCCGCGGATGAGGGTAGAAGGTGATGAGTACCGACTCTCCTTTGATGGCTTTAGCTTCTTCTTTTAGCTGTTTTAAAATCCTCCGGTGTCCTTCATGAACCCCGTCAAACGTACCTATTGTGAGTGCTGCATTCTTAAAATCAGGCAGTTGGTCTATGTTGTAGTGAACCTGCATCAGCCGCAAAAATAGTTTTCATCCTGCAGAAATCCATTTGCTGTATTACAGATACATTTGCGCTAATCATTCACTACCATGTCTCTTTATACTAAACGCGGTGTATCGGCGCAGAAGGAAGAAGTACACCAGGCTGTAAAAAACCTTAGCCAGGGATTGTATCCAAATGCATTCTGTAAGATGTATCCCGATTACCTTACCGGGAATTCTGAATATGTAAACGTAATGCATGCTGACGGGGCAGGCACTAAATCTATTTTAGCATACCTCTATTGGAAGGAAACCGGTGACATGAGCGTATGGGAAGGAATTGCACAGGATGCGGTGGCTATGAACCTGGACGATCTGCTTTGTGTTGGAGTTTATGATAACATTCTTTTTTCCTCGACAATTGACAGGAACAAACAATTAATTCCGGGGCAGGTGATAGAGGCGGTGATTAAAGGAACCCAACAGTTCTTTGAACAGTTAAAGAAATATGGGGTAAACATTGCCTACCTTGGTGGAGAAACAGCTGATGTGGGTGATGTAGTGCGAACTATTGCCGTAAACGGGACCATGGCTGCACGGTGGCAGGCGAAAAAAGTAATTACAAACAACAATATCAAACCTGGTAATGTGATCGTAGGTTTCGCCAGCTATGGGCAGGCAAATTACGAGCATCATTACAATAGTGGGCTGGGAAGCAACGGCCTCACGAGTGCGCGCCACGATGTGCTTACGAAACATTATGCGAAAGAGTTTCCTGAATCCTACGATCCGTCCCTCGATCCGGCGGTAGTTTACATCGGCGACAGTAAAATGACTGACACTTTGAGTTTTAACGGGACCGATCATACAATAGGGAAGTTACTATTGTCGCCCACCCGCACTTATGCGCCCTTAATGAAATTATTGCTCGAGGAGCAGTTCCATGATATTGATGGTGCAATACATTGCAGTGGGGGAGGTCAAACCAAATGCATGAAATACCTGCCTACCGCGCTTCGGGTTATTAAAGACAACTTGTTTCTGCCACCTCCTATCTTCAGACTAATACAAGCAAACAGTGGTGCAGACGACAGGGAAATGTACCAGGTATTCAATATGGGGCACAGGCTCGAGATATTTACTTCGGAGGCAGCAGCGCCAAAAATGATTGAAACAGCAAAAACTTTAGGAATCGAGGCTAAAGTAGTAGGAAGGGTAGAGTCGTCTGATACTAAACAACTGCAACTACACGTAAATGGTGCTGTTATTGAGTATTAGTCTATAACAATTACATTTGACCAGCTAAAAATTTGCAATGCCCGAAACAGTAGTCTCAATAAGGAACGCGAATATTTACCAGGGAGTAAACCTTGTATTGCAGGATGTAAACTTCGAAATCAGCCGGGGTGAGTTTGTCTATCTCGTTGGTAAAACAGGCACAGGTAAAAGCAGTTTGCTTAAAACGCTTTATGGTGAGCTGAAGCTAAAAGAAGGTGATGCAAACGTTGTGGGCTTTAACCTGAAAGATATGAACTGGAAGAAAGTTCCTTACCTGAGGAGGAACCTTGGCGTTGTGTTCCAGGATTTTCAGTTGCTGACAGACCGGAACGTGCATGAAAACCTCAAGTTTGTTTTGAAAGCAACGGGCTGGAAGGACAATAAACTGATGGAAGAAAAAATCAATGATGTTCTTGATAAAGTAGGGCTAAGGAGTAAGGGTTTTAAATACCCTTTTGAAATGAGTGGCGGAGAACAACAAAGAGTAGACATAGCAAGGGCGCTGTTAAACTCGCCTAAACTTCTTCTTGCCGACGAGCCTACCGGTAACCTGGATCCTGAAACAAGCGATGAGATTATGCAATTGATGTTTCACATTGCCAAAGATTATGGCACTGCTGTAATTATGGCTACGCATGATTTCATTGTGATCAATCGTTACCCCTCCCGCATGTTGAAAACAGAAAGGGGGAGAGTTTTTGACAGTGCAACCTTAAACGTTTAAAGCTACCGTTACCTAATATACATGCGCACAACACTCTGCTTCGACTTTGGCAATACTAGGTTGAAGGCTGCCGTATTTGCAAACGATGATTTGAAAGAAGTGATCGTGCTTGACAAAGCGGACGAGCAGACCGCCTCTGATTTATTGGTCAAGTATCAACCTCATCATGCTATTTTATCATCGGTTATTCATCACGACAACGATTTTGTGGAAGTACTGGAACATGGCACTAGGCTGCATGTGCTCAGCTCTGCCTCAAAGCTCCCGTTCACTATACCGGTTGCCAAACCTGAAACCGTTGGCGCCGACAGGCTCGCGCTATGCGCTGCCGCTGTTACCATGCACCCCGGTCGGCATAGTTTAGTGATCGGTTTGGGTTCATGCGTCACCTACAAC
>JAEZDR010000076.1 GCA_023433265.1 Bacteroidota bacterium
TGTGTCATGTGCTAGTTGTGGGTTGTAGCTTAAAGGGAAGAGATGACGAAGGGGGGCTAGAGGACATGGACGACGGAGAGGACGAAGGCTAATGCCGATAGCATTATCAAACTGTCGTGCTACACAAAAGAAGTATCTGCTTTTATGGATATGCCTAATCCCGGCTGTGCTGATAAACTAACCTTTCCATACTGATAAACTAATCCCTCAGCAATGTCGCCTGAAAGCAATAACGGGCCATCCATATCCACGTAGTCCAGTTGCGGCAGGAAGTTAGCAATAGCCGCTGAACCTATGCTGCTCTCATTCATGCTGCCCATCATTACTTTCAATCCAAGTTCCCTTGCTTTGCTAATCATTACCCTCGCAGGTGTAATCCCGCTGCACTTGGTAAGCTTGATATTGATACCATGAAAGTGGTTTACACATTTCGCCACGTCTTCTTCTTCGACGCAACTCTCATCGGCAATGAGTGGGATGGGAGAGAAGTTGTATAGTTGCTTCATGCCTTCCCAATCGTCTTTAGCCAGTGGTTGCTCCACTAGTTCCACTCCCAACTCTGCCAGGCGCGGCAGTAACGTCATTGCCTCTGTAAGCTTCCAGGCACCATTAGCATCTACTCGAATAATAGATTCTGTTTTGCGCCTCAACGTTTCTATGATAGCTATATCATTTGGAGTGCCTAACTTAACTTTATAGATGGGGTTTGGATTGGCTTCCATTTTTGCCAGCATGGTTTCTATGCTGTCTATTCCAATCGTGTAATTGGTAAGCGGGTTAGCATCAGAGAACGATGTGTTCCAAAGTTGATATAGCGGTTGGCGTTTCATGTTGCCCCAAAGGTCCCAGCCCGCCATGTCGAGAGCGCAGACCAGAAAAGGGTTGTTTGGAAACAGATGATGCAGGTAGTGCCAGTAGCGTTCAGGGTCGGTAAATGCAAACTTCTCCACCAGTCTACGCTTCTGCTCGGCAGCTTCTACCATGCTATCAACAGAGACATTGTAATAGCTGATAGCAGGGGCTTCACCATAACCTCTGAATGGGCCAAGTTCAAGGCACACAATCAAGGAAGGCTGTGTTGTTTTCGTGCCTTTGGAAATAGTGAAAGGATATTGAAAAGGCAGGTTGCTTTTATGATAATAAAGCTTCAACGTTCGCAATTTAAGCTGCCAAGTTAAAGCTGAATTGTGATAGGGTGATATTTAGTTGTAGGTAATAAGGTAATTCCTGTTTTCCAGATTCAGCTTTACCAGCTTGCCAGCAGCATTCACTGTGTTTGCCGCCGTTGAGACGTTCGTTCCTGAATAGGTTTGAGAGGTGAGTATGTTTTTTGAATGGATGCGCCTTGGAGCTTTGTCAAATGTTACCGATGGGCTTGGGAAATCAACAGTGTGATTAAAGTTGAGTGTGTTTAACGGGTTGTCTACATTGCCGTAAGTGTAGGTATAACTATACGTGAGCCCAGGCCCCAAAGAACTCGTAAGCGTTGATGCAACTATGTTGTCGTTTTGCACCGTCAGGGTTGTTGTATTGTTATGCGGTTGCCCATTATACTTAGCGTAATCCTTTTGCGTAACCGTATTGGCTCCATAGGTGATAAATGTATTTCTCGTAGCTTCTATTGATGTTCCGGGGTTTGAAATACTGTCAGCTACCAGCCGGTTTTGTGCATCATACGCAAGCACGTGGTTAATACCGTTTTCAGAATAACCAACGGGTGATGGGCTGTTACCATTGTAGCTAAATATTTTCGAGCTTGCAATGGTTGATACAGGCGTTGAGATATTTGGGTAGTCGTAGGTTATTACTGTATGATAATGTTTTGCAAGCCTTTGTTGTGCATCATAGCCAAAACTGTCGGTGTACAGAGTTATGATCGTATCATTGACGTTACCTGTAAGTAAAATAACAGAATCACTGTAAGTGATAGACTTAAGTGCGTTAGTATAAGCGGGCGCTGTTGAATTGTTACTGGTATTCTTAGTACAGGAAAACAGGAAGATGACGAAACCGAAAACAAAAAAGCAGTAGCGCATAAATGTTAGTTTATGCATGAAGCTACTGCTATTTGTTTTCAATTAAAAACCTAAAAAGGAAGTTCAATTACTGTCTTGTCGCTGGCCTGTGCCGGGCACACCTGTGCTTTCGTTATCGCTTTCCGGTATGTCCTGCTGATTATCTTGTTGCTGTTGTCTTCCGCCTTCTTTCATCTTACGGTTCAGGTCCTGCTGTTGCTGGCTTTCCCTGCCAAGGTTTCTGTTCTTGTCCATAACTCATCTATTTTGAAGTGTTATGGGAGCAAAAAGCATACTCAAATAAGGGCTATTCCTTACCTCCGGCACCTTTGAACTGGTGATGTGTTTCTTTGAAGAGCACATTGAAGGTTGTTAAGGAACCATAAATGCCGGTAATATATTGCTGAAGATCAAACTTCTCCTCGGGCGTTAACACTTTGTGTGCATTGATCTTTTGCTCTATCAGCCGCAGCTTATCGCGCACCATTACAATTTTGTGAAAGAATGTTTCGATGGGAATTTCCTTGTTTTGAAGCGTTTTATCAGCCGGTTGTAAAACAACAGTACCCCGGTGCCATTTGCCTCCCATCGGAACCATCTGCACCTCGTGTAAGCGCTGGTCCAGGATGTTTTCTAATGCCCTTTCCACGTCGGCAAGGGTAAGGTGGGTGATGCCTCCTGCTTCGGCATCGGTTTTTTCAATTACCCTTAGCTCATATTCTTTTGCAATGTTGCGCGTTGTGTTCTGCTGTTTAAACCAGATGGTGTAAAAATCGCTACCTGCGTCTACTATAACACCTCTTCCTAGTGTTGGGTGCTCAATTCTTGATCCTATTCCAAGTTCTTCCATATACGTTGATGTTATGATTGTTCAAAAAAAGCGATGCTGCCTCCAACCCATGTTTTGTCTTTGTTGTACCGTACGCCCACCATTTTTCCCTTGCTGAGTCTTGCGAGGTTGTTGGTGGCTACCGGGCGGAGGTCACCTTCCTTCCAGAAATAGAAGATGCGGATTTCTGCTTTTGCCGGGCCATCGGGGGTTTCAATAACATCAGCATACTGCACCTTCCGCTGAAGAATCCAGTTGCCTGGATCTGTTATCTGATCAATGTCTTCTTTAGTCACGTCGATGATTACACCCTGCCCAGCAAAGGAAAACAAAGGTTTTAATACATAGTTCTCAAGGTCGGCAGGCAGGGCATGAGAAATGTCTTTAATGAAGTGGGTTTCCGGTACATAAGGATGGTGCAGGTAAGGCAGCGTGTACTTGCTTATCCTAAAAAACCAGTTAGGATGTGGTATCCATTCTACATCAAGGTCTTCGAAAAAAAGCCGGCCTTTGGTACGCACAGGCTCGTCTTGCTGCTGGAGCTCATCGAAGATGAGGCGATTGTAAATACGTTCTATCCTTGTCTTCTTACCATTGAGCATATAGAAAAGCTGTTTGCCCTCTTGTATGAGGTGGGTGAGACAAACTGTTTCTATGCCGATGAATTCTTGAGTATAAAGAAAGTCGATCCGGGTTTTCTGTTTGGCGGGAAATATTTCCAATAGCACTACATTGGCAGGATCGCTTTTACCAATAATGATTTCTTTCAAAAGAGACAGGTAGCTTTCTTCGGTAAAGCCATTTAAATAATTGCTGTAATTGCCGGGAATATTGAACAGTTGTTTTGCCACCTGCCCCTGCCGGGCTTCGTAGCAAAACAAACTCGGGAAACCCTGCATTTCTATCAGTTGGGGCTCAAGCTCGCCTTTACTGTTTTTGCAAATTCCGAAGTCGAAGGCAATGAACTGGCAGTGCTTTTCATCACCCGGTACAAATAAATCATCAGGTATGGCTTTGCGGGTCAACTGTTTAAAGTTGGTTCCGGTGATTACATCAACAATGCTTTCGCATGCTGACAACATTTTACCTGTGAAGTCCGCTGGTACAAATACCGGCGTTTCTGCTACTCTAAACTCTATCTCGCCTTCGTACTTACTTTCAAGGGCTGTTACATAGTCATTGTATTTCGCAGGGCTAAATGCATCATTAAATGACTGGCGTATCTGTTTCACCATATTGCAACGTCTTTGTGTTTAACAACTGCAATATAACAAGAACAGTGACACCTGTTCAGCGCTAATGGTCTTATATACTTAACGGGAAACGATGATAGGCATTTTTGACCCAAGGTTATACTGCAACTTCAGGTTAGTGTATGTTACATACTCCACGTTGTTATAGGGGCACTTCCAGGTAAGCTTTTGCTGGTTATCCGGGTACCTGTAAATAGTGTCAATCCTTATTAGTTCTGCGTCTATGATCTGGCCTTGCAAATTCCTTTCAGCAAAACAGCTACTCAAGCCCACTAACGTTGCTAAGCACACAATAAACATTTTCATCTCTGAGTAAATTTATAGGATCGACAATTGAGAGGACTTCTCTTGGAGTTGTTGCAACCCTTTGTGAAGCCTATGCCATTAGCCTCAAACTGCGTTCCAGAACCTGTGTTTACCGGCTTTGCCCTCGTATTTGTTATACACGTCGTTGTTGCGGGTAATGATAAATTTGTTCTACTTAAGTATAACGGTACCGAGGTTTTTGGTAACCTCCACTTCAATCTCCTTGAGCCGGCAATAGACTTTTAATAGCCGGGTGAGCTCGTCCGGGTTTTTGGACTCCTGTATTTCCTTTTGGTTCTGCTCAAACATCTTCTTAATCTTCCGAAGTTTAAAATAGCTGATGCTTTTAAAGGCATCCTGCCTGGAAGTGTCCCTGTTAAGGATATTCATGTTTTCCAACACTTCATCCCATTTATGGCTTAATTCATAGGGCGCCATGGTGAGGTTCGCAATCAAACCTCGTATCTCAGGATCTTCATGGTAAGCAAGTGTTTTACCGTCTGGTTCGTTACCATTAACGTATTGGTGATGATAGAGCGTGTACAACTTGTCGTACTGTGGGTTGTCAAAGCTGAAATCTTCCAGTTCGCTGAAGATGAAATCAGCAATGGTGTGGTCTTCGTCCCAGGGTTTGAGGCCATATTCTACCAGCACCCTCATTACGTTCCGCTCGTGCTGCTCATCGTTGGCAGTGAATATTTCATCCTCGTAAACCAGTTTGTTGCTCAGGGTGGCCTGCTCCTGTTGTTGAAGCGCTTTCTGCTCGTCCTTGGTAACCTTGTCGCGCTTGTACTTATTTACAAGATTTACCAGGGCTGCTTCATCTATTTTTAGCAAGGCGGCGGACTGCTTTGTATATTCCTGCTGTTTAATGAAGTCCTCCGGCTTGTTGATCTTGCTGAGCGATTCTGCGATGTGGTTAACCACTTCGCTCTTTTTGCTAACATCGTCGCCGGCATCCTTCAGCATAACCTCCAACTGGAAAAGGATGAAGTCCTTGCGCGTACTCCTTAAAAATTCTTTGAAAGCTTTGGCGCCAACTTTATTTACATAGCTATCCGGGTCCTCGTTGTTAGGAATGAGCACCACCTTCACATTCAGGCCCTCTTCCAAGGCCATATCAAGGCCACGCAACGCTGCTTTTACACCTGCAGCATCGCCGTCATATAGAATAGTAAGGTTGTTTGTGTATTTGTGTATCAACCTTAACTGGTCGATTGTGAGAGAGGTGCCTCCGCTGGCTACTACGTTTTCTATACCGGCCTGGTGTAGACTGGTAACATCGGTATAGCCTTCCACAAGCAAACATTCGTTCTCCTTGTCAATAGTGTGACGGGCGAAGTAGCTGCCGTATAGTATTTTACTCTTAACGTAGATGTCATTCTCAGGGGTATTGATATACTTGGGGGCTTTATCGGCCTTTCCAATCACCCTTGCTCCAAATCCGATTATCTTACCTGTAATACCATGTATCGGGAAGATGATGCGGCCGCGGTAGTTATCAAATAACTCTCCATTGCGATCTATTACCAGCCCGCTTTTTACCAGGAGCTCTTTATTGAACTGTTGTGCTAATGCAGCGGTGGCAAATGCTTTGCCGCCGGCCGGGCAGTAGCCAACCTGGAACTTGCTAATAATAGCATCATTAAACCCCCGTTCTTCAAGGTAGCTCAAGGCAACAGCTTTTCCTTCTTCGCTTTCTAATAACTGCTGGCTAAAGAATTTTTGTGCAAAGTTGTTGATGATGTAAAGGCTGTCGGCTTGTAGCTGCTGCTGCCTTACCTCATCACTCACCACTGTTTCTTCAATCTCTACGTTATAGCGGTGAGCCAGCCAGCGCAAAGCTTCAACATAGCTTTGCTTTTCATGCTCCATTAAAAAGCTTATAGTATTACCGCTTTTGCCGCAGCCGAAACACTTATAGATCTCTTTGGTAGGAGAAACAGTAAAGGAGGGTGTTTTTTCGTTATGAAAAGGGCAGTTGCCGAGGTAGTTAGCACCGCGTTTCTTCAGCTTGACGAAGTCGCCTATCACATCGATAATATCAATGCGACTGGTAATTTGCTGAATAGTTTGCGGACTGATCATTGCATGCGAATATCGTAGTTAAGCAGGGATAATGAAATACTAATTAAAAGCTATTCGTTCCTTGTTCATCCTATACAAAATAGGGAAGGGGGATTTGTAGATTGCATTTTTTATTGAGTAATTCTGCCATGTAAATGGAAAGCTCGGGCGAGGTGGCTTCATCGTGCATGTGCATAAAGAAATACACTTCTTCGAGTCCCTGGCTCAGCCACAGGTTAATGCGCTTTGCCCATTCATCGCATCTAGAGAAGTCGGTGGGGTGCAGGCTGTTACCAACAAACCTGATAAACGCCCGCTTTGTAGTGAGGTACATGTGCGTGCAATCTCTGCGGCCTGCAGTATCCGTTATCACCGTTCCGATGCCTAATTGTTTCAGGCGGCCGAATAATGCTTCTGCCTTGCCATTGCGGTACCATTCGGGATGCCTGAGTTCAATAAAGAACTGAAGATCCTTTGGAAGGGTTTGCAGGTAAGACAGGAGTTCATCTTCACGGGAAGGACCAAATTTGTCGCCCATCTGTAGGAAAATGGGACCTAGCTTATCACCAAATGCGAGGATTCCTTCAAGGAATTTGTCGGTCTGGAACTCTTTTGCTGTTAGCTTCCCGAAATGGCTGATGTTCTTTGCTACCTTGGGAGCGAACTTGAAACCTCCAGGTACCTGCGCAGCCCATTTAGCAATGGTGGCAGCATCATAAATCTTATAATGCGTGGCGTTCATTTCAATGGAATTGTACTGTTGAACGTAGTGTTCGAGGAATCGCTTTTCGCTGGTAGGCCTGGGATAGATTTTACCTACCCATTCTTTTCTTCCCCACTTAGCACAGCCGAACAAACAAACAGGATTGGCTACCCTGCTACCGTTTAACACCAACTTGTTGAAGGCCGGTTCAGGGGGAAGTTTGAGTTTTGTAGCGGTAAGTTCTGCCTCCGGTAAACGTCCAAATTCCATGAGCAATGAATTTAAACGTGAAAATAAGCTTTAGCAGAAAAGGGTGATAGCGTCGCTAACCTTAGTCGGTCATTTTGAAGATGTCGGAATCGGTAGACAGCCAGGTGAGAGTGAGGTCTTGGAACGTCCTGAAAAAAACTGTAAGAGGTATTTCCACGGCTTCTTTTTTGAAGCTACCGAATATCTTGCCCTCTTCAGCAAAGTCGAATGCCTCTAAACGGAGTACTTCGCTAAAATCTACTTCGCCAAGTCCCCACCATTTAAACATGGCTTCCTTGGCACTCCAGGCTATGGCCTGCCTTCTTAGTTTTTCTACGCCTGATTCGATAAAAGTCAGCTCCTCGGGGTGGAGGAACTTGTGAGAAATCTTCTCTATCTTATCGGTAAACAATTCGATGTCTATCCCAACCCGTTTATCTGTGCTTACGATAACCGCAGCGTAGTTTGCACAGTGGGATATAGAAAAATGAAACTGGTGATTAGGTAAGAAAGGCTTCTTTGTGTCTGCA
>JAEZDR010000092.1 GCA_023433265.1 Bacteroidota bacterium
ATCATCAAAGACAAAGACAACAGCCGCCGTCGCATGCTTGAACAAGCCGCCGGTATCACAATATATAAAACCCGGAAGAAGGAAGCCAAAGCCAAGCTGGATGCTACCGAGCAGGATTTAAACAGGATTGAAGACCTTCTCTTTGAAATCAACAACCAGCTAAAAACCCTGGAAAACCAGGCTAAAAAAGCTGAGAAGTATTTTGAGATTAAAAAAGATTATCGGGAACTATCAATTGAACTTGCCAAAGCTTCGCTGGAAGGTTTCAACATTACTTACCGCGAGTTACATGATCAGCAAGAGACGGAGCATGACAAGAAGATTAGACTGGAAGCTGAAATAGCTACCGAAGAAGCAGCCATTGAACAGGAGAAAGTAGGTTTCATTACCAAGGAGAGAGCTTTGCAAAGCATGCAGCATCAGTTTAACGAAAAGCTGCAAACCATCAGGGTAAAGGAGAATGAACGTAACCTGGCTGGCCAAAAGCTGCATTACCTACGCGAAAAAGAAACCAGCATCAAGGAGTTTCTCGGTAGGGCTGAGGGCCAGTTAAAGAACTTGGAAGAGTCCATCCTGTTCACCCAATCACAGATTGAAGAAGAGAACCAGCGTTTGTTTGATTTGCAAGACAAAGTGGAGGACAATAAATCCATCGTTGAAGATAAACGAGCCGGGTTTGATGAAAAGCGGGCGGCAATAGAGGGCATGCGGCAAAAGTACCAGTTCATCCAGCGTAACCAATTCGATGCAGAAAAGAAGGTGGCGGTAGCAGATACCTCCATCCTAAACCTGCAGCGGGCGCAAACGCTTTTAGTTGATGAAAAGTATAGCCGCGATCAACACGTACAGCAACTGGACGCTGAACTTAAGGAAAAACAGGAATTGCTTGAAAATAAAAGAGTTGAGCTTCGCGATTTGCAGGAACAACAGGAACGCACCAAAGCCCAGATACTGGAAACCCAGCAGGAGTTGGAGGTGCTACGTAACCAACTTGCTGAAGAAAACAGGAAACTTGACGCTAAGCGTAATGAACATGCCCTGCTGAAAAGCCTGATTGATTCCATGGAAGGCTATCCCGAAAGCATCAAATTCCTTCACAAAAACCCTAATTGGAAACAAGATGTACCCATCCTCTCAGATATCATTTATGTAAAAGAGGAGTACAGGGCTGCGGTGGAAAACGTGCTTGAGCCTTACCTGAACTATTACGTGGTTAATAGTCTTGAAGACGGATTAACTGCCATTCATTTGCTTGATGAGCATAAGAAGGGAAAAGCCAATTTCTTCATGCTGGATAAGTTTAGGGAAATTAAGGTAGAAAGTCATCAACCTCCCAATACACTAAGCGCTTTGGATGTAATTGAAGTGGACGACGAGTACAAAGACCTTGCGCAATACCTGCTGGCAAATGTCTATATCGCGGAAAGTGAAGACGCCATCAGCAATAGTAATGGGGCGGTAGTACTGGAGAAGACTGGAAAGTTTGTAAAAGGTAAGTATACGCTAACTGGTGGCAGCGTGGGTTTGTTTGAGGGCAAAAAGATAGGGCGGGCAAAGAACCTTGAGAAACTGCAGGATGAGATTATTGCCCAAGAGGTTGTAGTTAACGTTCTCAAGAATAAGATTCAGAAGAAGCACCATGATGTCATAGGTTTTAACCAGCAACTGAAAGAAAATGTAATTAGACAAACAGAGGCTGAGATAAATGATATCATCAACCAGGTGTTTGCAGCCAAAAACAAGATAGAGAACCTTCAGGCTGCACAAACCAATTCGCAGCAAAGGTTAGAAGATATAGAGTTAAGGTTGCAGGAAGAGCAGGAGGCTATTGCTGAAACCCGCGAACAATTACGCAGCCTGAGTGAAGACCTTCTGGCAACCGCCGAAGGGTTGAAGGCTGTAGAAGAAAGTTATCAACAGGCAGAACAGGATTACAACTTCGCAACAGCGCAGTTTAATGATATCAACCTGCAGCTTACAAGACAGCAGAGCAAAACACAGGCACTGAAGCAAGAGCTGGTTTTTAAGGAAAACCAGGTAAATGATCTGAAAGCCCAGGTAGCAAGCAACATGCAGCAACTGGGCGATTCATCGGCTAACATACTGGAAAGCCAGGAGTTACTGAAGGAAGCAGAAGAACAACTGGTGCAGTTAATGAAGGGGAAAGATGAAGATGAACGGATTTTAAACGAAGCGGACCAGGAGTACTATAACCTGCGGAATGCGCTTCAGGAAAAAGAAAGTACGCTGCGGCATAAAGTCAAGTCGAAAGAACTGATCGACATTCTTCTCAACGAGATAAAGGACAAGCTCAACGACTTGAAACTGCAGCTCGCCGGTATGAAAGAGCGCCTGCACGTAGAATTTAAGATAGAGCTAGACGAAATTCTCGACCAGGAACGCACATCCAATACGGCTGTAGAAGATCTTCAGGCAAGTTGCGACAGGATGAAAAAGCGGCTTGAAAACATGGGTGAAGTAAACCCCACTGCGGTTGAAGCTTACACTGAAATGAAGAAACGGTACGAGTTTATTCTTGAGCAAAAGAACGACCTTGTGGCAGCCAAAGACAGTTTGCTCCAAACCATTCAGGAAGTGGAATCTACTGCGAACCAGCAGTTTTTGGAAACCTTTAATAAAGTGAGAGACAACTTCCAGAAGGTGTTTAAAGCGCTGTTTACCGAGGAAGATACAGCCGATATGGTGCTTGAGAACCCGGAGAATCTGGCTGAGACCGGCATAGATATCGTTGCTAAGCCAAAAGGTAAACGACCCTCATCAATTACCCAGCTAAGCGGAGGAGAAAAGACCTTGACCGCCACGGCACTGCTTTTTGCTATTTACCTCATTAAGCCGGCTCCTTTCTGTATACTTGACGAGGTAGATGCACCGCTAGACGATGCTAACGTGGGCAAGTTCACACAGATGATCCAAAAGTTTAGCGAAAACAGCCAATTCATTATTGTAACCCACAACAAAATGACAATGAGTGCTGTGGATGTAATCTATGGTGTAACTATGCAGGAGCCGGGCGTAAGCAAACTGGTGCCTGTAGATTTCAGGAGTTTAAACTAAAAAGGCAGGAAACTGACCAATATCATAGGAAACAAGGAGCAACTTTCTCTAAATTGCATTCATCCCCCTTGAATCATGGAACGGGTCAGCCTTAGTTGACCCGTTCTCCATTTAATAGCATTTATCTAAATTGTTCACTATCTTTTAAGGGTTGATGCAACCAACCCTTTGTTGCAACGATCGTATGTATATATTCACCTCATGTAGGACTAGTAAATGAAGCGACTGACCATTTTATTATTTGCAAGCCTGTTTGTTGCTATAGGTTGTACTAAGACGGGCAGCGATAGCGGAAGTGCAATAACACCTCCACCACCACCCCCGCCGCAGGATACATTTACACGATACACGATTAAGTCCGGAGAGCAATCATCTTCCCACAATCCATTTGTACCTGTCAATGTAACTGAATTAAAATTCGTTGTCAAGTTTGACAGTACAGCCATCTATTCAACGCAAAACCCCGCTAACCAGGCCGATGTAAATAAATTGTATGGGTTTGCAGACAATGGTAAGCATCACCAGCAATATAGTGCACGGATAGGGTGGCGGTATTTTGAAAATAAGTTGACTTTGCATGGGTATGTTTATAACAACAGCGTACGAACGATTGCTGATTTGGGCGAAGTTACGATCGGCAAGGAACACCATTGCGCGATTATCATTGAAGGCAACAAATACCGGTTTAAAATGGATACTGCACAGTTGCTGATGAGTAGAACTGCTACCACACCAACGTCGATGGGGTATAAACTATTTCCTTTTTTCGGAGGAAATGAAATGGCGCCGCACGACATCCACATCTGGATAAAACCCTGATTTCTTGAGGCCTCGAGATGCGAGGGTTAATGACATAGGAACCATACCTTGTTATTCGCATTAAAGGCTTCCCACAACACCTGTCATCAGTCATTTAATGGGTTGTAATAATTCCCTAAGTTCGCTTCAAATTAGCGAATATGGCTTTGGTACATCCGGTGCAGGGCAAAGAGCCCGTTTTTGGAGAAAACTGCTTTCTTGCTCCTAATGCTACAGTTGTAGGTGATGTGGTTATGGGCGGCAGTTGCAGCATCTGGTTTAATGCTGTGATTAGGGGAGATGTCCATTATATTAAAATGGGCGATAAGGTAAATGTTCAGGATGGAGCGATTATACACTGCACTTATCAAAAGCATCCCACTAACATTGGCAACAACGTATCAATAGGTCACAGGGCGCTTGTACACGGCTGTACAATCCACGACAACGTTTTGATAGGTATGGGCGCAATTGTCATGGATGCCTGCGAAGTGCACAGCAACAGTATAATAGCTGCAGGCGCTGTAGTGTTAGAGGGCACCATAGTAGAAGAAGGAAGCATTTATGCGGGGGTTCCTGCAAAGAAGGTGAAAAACATATCGCCGGAGTTAATAAGCGGCGAGATAGACAGGATTGCCAACAATTATGTGAAGTATTCCGGATGGTTTTCCGACATCAATGCAGCAGAATTGGCCAAATAATTGTCTGAAGTTTACAGGATAATAACTAATTTCAGCTATTACCACGGGAATTTATTTATGAAGACACTATTAAAGGCAGCTTTTATCGTTTTCCTGGTAGCATCATTCAGTGCGTGCCAGGCAAAGAAAGGCTGCAAGTCGAACGGGAAGAATGTAGGCGCTGAAAAGTTGGCATCCGGTGATCCCAAGGCCACTAAGGAAGCTAAAAGGGCAGGGAAGTTCAAGCATAACAAGATTCCATATTAAATAAAGGTTATGAACTTCGTTAGCGTATCGCAAACGGCCATTGATGAAACTGCCGGTTTAGCGCGTTTTTATCAGCTTACAGAAAAGCTAAGCAAAACCCGTCGTGTAAAGTTTGTAAGTAAGAACGATGATGCAGACAACATTGACTGGAACTTCAGGTATCGCGGCCACAAGCTTACTTTACAATACAGCATATATAACGGTGTAAGTTTGTTCAGCAATGAAACTTCGGGAGCAAAACTAGTAGACATGCTGGCTTCCAACCTCATGCAAGCCTAAAACGTTTTGTTTTCTATTGTTTCGAGTATTGTCAAATAGCTTACGTAGCGTTCTTCTGATATCTCACCCGTCGATACTGCTTCTTTAATTGCACAATTTGGCTCTTCATAATGCAGGCAGTTGTTAAACTGGCAGTCATTAAGCCTGTCCCTCATTTCAGGAAAGTAATGGCATAGCTCCTGTTTGGTAATGTCGATAATGCCAAACTCCTTTATACCCGGAGTATCAATTATCCTTCCCTTATGTGGTTTCGGAAGGTCGAACATTTCTGCAAAAGTAGTGGTGTGCATACCTTTTCCGCTCCATTTGCTCACTTCTGTTGTCTTTAGGTTTAGCGAAGGAAACAAGTAATTAATAAAGGTTGACTTACCCACGCCACTGTGGCCACATAGCAGGGTGGTTTTATCCTGCAGGGCCTGCTCTATTTCTTTTGCTCCCTTGCCTTCCACCATGCTGCACAAAAATATCTTGTAGCCTATTTTTTCGTACATCGGCTTCAACTCTTCAAACTTCTTCATTTCCTTCTGCCTGTAGACATCGGCTTTGTTGAAAACGATGATAGCTGGTATGTGGTAAGCTTCGGCTGTTAGAAGGAACCTATCAATAAAGCCAAGCGAAGTCCTGGGTTCGCGCAAGGTGGCAAATAGCAGGGCCTGGTCAATATTGGATGCAATAATATGGTGCTGCTTTTTATGGTGTGGCGAACTACGGGCTATGTAATTATGCCTGTCGCTGATATTTGTAATAATGGCTGAACTTTCATGTTCTTCATCTATGTACACCTCAACTACATCACCTACTGCTATGGGATTGGTTGAAAGCAGGCCATCCATTTTGAAAGCTCCTTTTATGCGCGCATTATAGCTCTGGCCTTCATGGTTTTTAACATGATACCAGCTTCCTGTGCTTTTATAAACTGTAGCCTCCATGCTGCGAAGTTCAAGGTTTGCAGGTGCATCTTCAAAAGGAAATTAATCCTTCTAATAGACGGAGAATTATTCCGGAAGGCAGGTGGTTTAAGTGAGTGGAAGCTCTACGGTAAACGTACTCCCTTTGCCTTCTTCGCTCTGAACCCGCATCGTTCCATTATGCCGGATTACGATTTGATGGCTGAGGTAAAGGCCAATGCCCAGGCCGGAGAAGCTCGGCGACAGGCCTTCTGCTCTAAAAAAGCGGGAAAAGATTCTGTGCATCTGGTTGGCAGGGATTCCAATACCATAATCGGTTATGCTTAAGGCAAGTTTATCATCGTGTTTCTGTAAATCAACAAGTATTTTATCTGCCTTTGGAGAATACTTGATCGCGTTTGACAACAAGTTTACCACTACCTGTTCAAGCCTGTCTTTATCTCCCCACACGAGTAAACTATCATTGAAACCGCTGAAAACTATGGTGTGTTTTTTCGTAATTGCACGCATACTGTCTAATACCTCCTGCAACAGCGCCTGGAAGTCGAACTGCTGAGTATGCATGTGCAATTTGCCTGCTTCTATTTTGCTTACGTTAAGCAGGTCGCCTATCAGTTTACCAAGCTTATCCGTAAGGTTCAGGGCTTTCGTTGTATAAGTTACCCTGGTAGTAACATCATCACCTGGCTTCTGCACATTCTCCTTTAACATTTGCAAATAAACGCGAAGGCTGGTAAGCGGCGTATTGAGTTCATGGCTTGCCATGCTTATAAACTCATCCTTATGCGTATTTAACCGCTTTAACTCCTGTGTGTACGCTTCCAGTTTTTGCTGCGACATCACAAGGTCTGTTATGTTTCGCGCTATTTTGGAGATGCCAATGATGCGGTTTACATCATCCCTAATAGGTGATATAGTTAACGATACATGTATCTGGCTACCATCTTTTCTTTGCCTGATGGTGTGCATCTGCTGAATCCGCTCGCCATTCCGAATTTTGCTTAAGATTAGGTCTTCTTCATAATGACGCTCCTTAGGTATAACAATGGTAATATGCTCACCAATCATTTCTTCCTCCCTGTATCCAAACACCTGTTCTGCACCCTTGTTCCAGCTTGTTACATAACCGTCAAGGTCCTTGCTAACTATGGCGTCATCACTGGAGTTTACAATTGCCGCAAGCCTTGCATTCTTTTCTTTTGATTCGATCTGGGTGGTGGTATCGCGCGCTATTTTTGAAACCCCGATTACTTTACCCTTGCTATCGCGTATAGGTGAAACCGTGAGAGAAACATGCACCAGGCTTCCGTCCTTTCTCATCCTGATGGTTTCGTAGTGTTCAATCTTGGAACCTTCTTTCACTCTTCCAATGATTTCTGTTTCCTCGTGTAAGAGGTTTTTTGGAATAATTGCGGTGATGTGCTTTCCTACGATCTCTTTTTCCGTGAAGCCAAAAATCCGTTCAGCGGCTTTATTCCAGGTACTTACAATTCCATTCAGGTCTTTACTGATAATCGCGTCTTCGCTGGAGTCGATGATGGCTGCAAGCATTGCATTTTTTTGCTCGGCTGCATCAATATCTGTAGTGTCTCTTGCTGTTGTGGACGCTCCTATGATGGTGCCATCCTCCAATTTAATAGGTGATATAGAAAGAGAAACGCGGATAATGCTACCGTCTTTCTTTTTTCGCGTTGATTCAAATTGCTGGATTTTTTCACCGGCTGCAATACGACCGAGGATCATTTCTTCTTCGGCATATTTATCAGAAGGGAGAATGTTAGATACATGCTGCCCGATCATTTCGGCTTCAGAAAAACCAAAAATCCTCTCTGCGGCAGGGTTCCAACTCGTAATTACACCCTCTAACGTTTTGCCTATTATGGCATCATTAGAACTTTCAACGATAGCTGCATACCGTAGCGATGCTTCTGAAGGAGTGCATTTGTTTATGCTTATGGCCATTCTGTTTTGTAAAAGCTATCTGTGTTATTGATTCACAAAAGGTTAAACAAAAACCATGCTTTGTTTTTTCTTATGCAAGAAGTTGTAAATATAGGACGAACTGCTTAACTGCAAAAAACAATCATATAACCTAGTAATCAGCAAATTGCAGTATAGAAAGGACACTGTACCTGAGGGCAAATAAACCCTTAATTTACAATCAAATATTTACTAGGTTAGATTGCGCGGGAAGGTGTTGCATAAAAAAACCGGAATCTTATACATTCCGGCTCAAAAAAAATGCATTGTTTATGCGCTGTGGCCCTGGGCTTCGTTTTTACTTTTATAATATTTAAGGAATGCAACTACTCCAACTGCTATCAGTTGCAGCGTGATTAAGATTGCCCAGAGGTATTTTGGCCCCCTGGAAGGTGCTGTTTCCATATCCATTCCCTGTGCAAACACCGACGAGGTGAAGAATACTGCCACAAGAACCAATAGCCACTTAACTCCAATAGAGAGTATGGATTTTTTCATAGGTAAATGTTTTAGGTTAACTACTACAGAAGAAAAGCAAAAAATTTGCCAATAGCAGGTTAAAGCAGCAGTATGTAATTTTGTAACACATAATTCAGTTTTATTCATGAGGTTTATAGGTAAATTACTGGTATCAGCGTTAGCGGCACTGGTTGCATCATGGGTTCTTCCGGGAGTAAGTATTGATAGTGGTACTACTGCCTTCCTCGTTGCCCTTGTGCTTGCGTTGCTTAACAGCTTTGTAAAACCAATACTCGTACTGCTCACCATCCCCATTACTGTAGTTACTTTAGGATTGTTTCTTCTCGTAATCAATACAGTTATTGTTATCTGGACGGAAAAGCTGGTGCCTGGTTTTTCTGTCAACTCCTGGTTTACGGCCCTTCTATTCAGTCTGCTGCTCTCGGTTGTAACGGCTTTAATCGAAGCATTGATTGGCGATACAGGAAAAAACAGGCGCCGCGACTAACCGCTATTCAATTACATTACGCCACTTTATCATCATCTTCAATGAAATATAATCGCCAAGGCTTTAGCAACGAGGAACTACTTGAGTTATATAAGAATATCCTTTTACCCAGGCTTATTGAAGAAAAAATGTTGGTGCTCCTGCGCCAGGGAAGGATAAGCAAGTGGTTTAGCGGCATAGGGCAGGAAGCCATTGCTATTGGAAGCGCTTATGCCATGCAGCAGGACGAATGGATAATGCCCCTGCACCGCAACCTTGGTGTATTTACCGGAAGAGGGATGCCACTTAGCAAACTCTTTATGCAGTGGCAAGGTAACAAAGAAGGTTATAGTAAAGGCCGTGAGCGTAGTTTTCATTTTGGTTCTAAAGAACATTACATCTGTGGTATGATATCGCACCTCGGGCCACAGTTAGCCCTGGCCGATGGTGCTGCGCTCGCCTACAAATTGAAAGGTGAACATAAAGCATCTCTTGCCTTTTCCGGCGACGGCGGAACGAGCGAAGGCGACTTTCACGAAGCACTTAATGTTGCTGCAGTTTGGGAATTACCTGTCATCTTTATCATTGAAAACAATGGTTATGGTCTAAGCACACCTGTTAACGAGCAATACCGTTGCCGGCAACTGGTAGATAAAGCTATTGGCTACGGTATGGAAGGCGTAAGGATTGACGGCAACAACATCCTTGACGTAGTAAGGACCTTAAAAGGAGTGCGCGATTTTTGTATCGAAAACCAACGGCCCTATTTTGTTGAGTGTTCTACTTTCAGAATGCGGGGACATGAAGAAGCAAGCGGTGTAAAGTATGTTCCGAAGGAACTTTTTGAAGAGTGGGGGCACCGGGATCCTATTACCAACTTTGAAATTTTCCTGCTGAACGAGGGGGTGCTTACTACTGCTGCAGTAGAAGATATAAGACGCGAAACAAAAGAGTATATAGAAAGCGAGTTGAACCTGGCTTACCAGGCAAAAGAACCAGTCCCTGTGGTGGAAGAAGAAGTAGCCGATGTTTATGCTAAATACATTCCACACTTGCACGAAGTGAAGGAGGAAGGGCCGGAACTAAGGGTTATTAATGCCATTCAGCAGGGGTTGCAGCAAAGCATGCAACGGCATGGCAATCTTATTTTGATGGGCCAGGATATTGCAGAATATGGTGGAGCATTTAAGATAACTGAGGGATTGCTACAGGAGTTTGGAAAACATAGGGTGCGGAATACTCCGCTTTGTGAAAGTGCTATTCTTGGCGCAGCCCTTGGCCTTAGCCTTGAAGGCATGAAGAGCATGGTTGAAATGCAGTTTGCTGACTTTGTTTCAGTGGGCTTTAACCAGATTGTAAATAACCTGGCTAAGATTCATTATCGATGGGGGCAAAATGCTGATGTAGTTGTAAGGATGCCAACGGGCGGTGGAGTAGGGGCAGGGCCATTCCACTCACAGAGCACTGAAGCCTGGTTTACCCATGTGCCCGGTTTGAAGGTAGTGTATCCCAGTTCACCATTCGATGCAAAGGGACTGTTGATTGCTGCCTTCAATGATCCTAACCCTGTGCTATTTTTTGAGCATAAGGCTTTGTACCGAAGCGTGACGGGGCCTGTACCAGCAGAATATTATGAACTGCCTATAGGAAAAGCAAAGCTCGTACAGGAAGGTGGGGACATTACGATTATTACCTATGGAAGTGGCGTTGTGTGGGCAAAAGAATACATCGCTGCTAACCCGAATGTTTCTATACACCTGCTTGACTTACGCACATTACTTCCGATGGACTATGATGCTATCCGGCAAGCAGTAAAGCAAACAGGAAAAGTATTGATACTCCATGAGGATACGCTTACAGGAGGTATAGGCGCTGAAATAGCTGCATGGATTACTGAGCACTGCTTCAGCTTGCTTGATGCACCAGTTTTGCGCTGTGCGTCGCTCGATACGCCAATCCCATTTCACATTGAATTGGAAAAGCAATTCATGGCTAAAAGCAGGCTAAACGATTACATTGAAAAGCTGCTTAATTATTAACAGCTGCAGCGTAAATACGCTCAATGATTTCTACAGCTTTGTAGGCTTCAAACGCATTCGTTTCAAATGCCGCATCGCCTGAGAGGCACTCTGCAAGGTGTTGGTAAACTTTGTGATGGTTGCTCATTGAACCCTGGTAGAAACCATAATCGTTTGCCTGCGTGGGTTTTTGCTCTACGTCTATCACTAAACCATCTGTAGCCTGGTATTCCAGCGTGTTTAAGTACTCACCCCCGATCTTGACTGTAGCCTTCTCCGAAAATAAGGTGATAGATCCTTCCATGTTTTTGCTAAAGCTGTTAACCGTATAGTGAAGGGCTGCCAGCATCCCATTGTTCATCTTCATGTTTACAATGCCGCAGTCTTCAAAGCAGATGATTTTTTTATGTGCGTAGTTGCCGGTAAATGCGGTTATGTTATCAACGTCGCCAAACATCCAGTAGAGCAGGTCTACAAAATGGCTGAACTGTGTATATAGCGTACCCCCATCTAATTCTTTTGTGCCTCTCCATCCATCGTTGTAGTAAGCAGGCGGGCGGTTCCAGTAGCAGTTGATCTGCGCCGAGTACAGTTCACCCAATTGCCCACTGTCCAATAGTTGTTTTACAGCAGCCACCGGAGGATTGTAACGGTTTTGTTTTACTACAAATAATCTCCGGTTAGCTTTCTCTGCCGCAGCCATCATTGCTTTACAATCACCGCTGCTAATTGCCATTGGCTTTTCTACCAACACATGGAAGCCTGCCTCCAATGCTTCGATGGCTTGCATCGCGTGGAGACCGTTGGGTGTACAGATAACAACAACATCAGCCTTGGCTTCCTGCAAAATTTGCTTGTAATCAATGTAAGTAGCTGCCTGGTACTCGTTTCCCAATTGGCTGGCTTTCTGTTGCACAACATCGCACACTGCAACCAGTTTGCCGTAGGTGGCAATCTGTTTCGCATGTCTTTCTGCTATCCTTCCACACCCTATAATGGCAAAGTTCAACCTCTTCATTTGTTGCTAGTAAATTACAAATAACGCATACTGTAGCCAATGCATCAAAATCACTTCCCGAGAAGGCTTTTTATCTTTCGCTTATCGCCAACTATCCAAACTATATCTCCCCACTCTAATACCATGTCGGACGGCGGATTTAATATACGTTCCCCGTTACGTTCCAGCCCCACCACTATTCCATTTGTTTTTGCAGTAAGCCGCGACGCTTTAATAGAAACACCTTTAAGGCGGGTATACTCGTTCACGCTTATTTGCTGCAGTTCTATGTTGTCCTTATAGCTATTTATTTCATCCTCGGGCGGATGGGTTACGATTGCACTGAACTCATGGAGCTGATGGTCTGTTCCAATTACACCAATAAGGTCGTAGGGATAAAGAACATCTTTTTCTGTAGGTGCAATAATCAGCCTGGTACCTCTTTCAATAAATGCGATGTTGATGCCGAACTTTTCTCTCCACTGCAGTTTACCCAGCGGGATGCCAAAGAAGTCGGCCTCCGCAGGCAATTCATAATTTACAAGGTGCGCATCCCATGGTGATAGATGGTCTAGTCTTACCAGCTTTTCCTTAGCATGCAGGTTAGAAATAAAGCGCTTTTCTAAGCGGTGATAGAACTTATTGAGACGCTGATTGAAGATCACTAACACTATAATCAAAACGATAACCGTTCCGGTAAGCGCAATCTCAATCTCAAACAACATATAAAGCAGCAAGCCTGTAAGCAACACCGCTACGCCGTTTCTAAGTAACTCCAGTGCCACTAAAGGGCCCCTGTTGTAACCACTCTTTAGCCATAACGCTTTATATGCGGTGCCCCTGATGCGTTTGCCCGTCAATGCCCAAATGAATGGAGCCATCAAGGTGAGGGTGAGTATCGCTAACACGATATGCGACAAAAGGAAATCTGCCAGTTTTGTTTCCAGCCAGGGAGCGACAAATCGAACCGAGACCAAAACCAAGGCAAGCATTACCACTCCATTTCCAATAATAATCCACACAAAGTCTTTGAGTACGCGTTGCCAATCCGTCTCGCTCTTCAAATTCTCGCTTCCTGCACTGTACCGGTCTATAGATTCCAGTACGTGGGCTGGTAGCCACTTAATGAGAAGGTTGTAAAGCACATCACTCAACTTAATCATGTAAGGTGTTGCAAACACGGTGATGATGGACACCCCAACAGCAAGCGCGTAAAGAAAACCGCTGGTAACATTTAACGTGAGCCCAATGGTTGCAATAATAAATGAGAACTCACCAATTTGGCTCATGCTCGTTCCTGTTTGCAGGCTTAGTTTAAGGGGTTTTCCGGAAAGCAGCGCGCCCGTACTAACAAAGAATGTTTTACCAAAAATTACAAGTAGTGTTATCAGGACAACAGTTCCTATATGCTGGTACAGCATCTGTAGGTCTACAATAAGGCCTACCGAAACAAAAAAAATAGCACCAAACAAGTGCTTTACACTTTTTACCAGCTTGTGTATTTTCTCAGCATGCAATGTTTCAGCAAGCACAGACCCCATGATGAAGGCGCCAAGGGCTGACGAGAAGCCTACGTAGTTTGCCAATACAACCATCACAAGACACAGTGCTATAGTGATGATCAGCAACATTTCATTGTTAATCCATTTGCCAATAAGCTTTAGCAGGCTTGGAAGCAGGAATATCCCAAATACAAACCACAAGGACAGGAAGAACAGCAATTTTCCAAGGCTCAACAGCGTTTCCATACCTTCAAACTCCCTGCTTACAGCCAGGGTGGAAAGTGTTACCATCAATAGCACTGCTACGAGATCTTCCAATACCAGGATACCCATGACCAAACGGGTAAACTGTTTTGTCCTAATGCCGAGTTCATCAAAGGCGCGGAAGATGATGGTGGTGGATGAGATACAGATAATTCCTCCCAGGAACAGGCTGTCAATAAAAGGCCACCCCATCATAGTGCCCGCGGTAAAACCGAGCAACAACATAAAACCCACTTCGTATATACCTGTTACAACTGCAGAGGGGCCTACTGCAAGCAACTTCTTAAAACTAAATTCAAGGCCCAGGGCAAAGAGGAGGAAAATCACGCCCATCTCAGCCCAGATCTTCACGCCTTCACTGTCCATCACTGACGGAAACAGTTGCACGTTCTTGTTTACAAGAAGGCCTGCCAGAATGTAGCCCAATACAACGGGCTGTTTCAACCGTTTAAAAATTACTGCAAATACGGCTGCGGCAGCCAGTATAAGCGCTAGGTCTTTAATAAGCAGTGGAAGATGGATCATCCAACCCAAAGGTACAATACCTGCAAAATGAAATAACGGCAGAAGCCTACCGAAGGAACCTGTAAGTGGCTTTTATCATGAATATATTCCTTGCTTCGTTGGCGAAGGCATTATCTGCCAGGCTTTTGAAAAGGTCTGTATGCATTTCGTTACTCACATCAGTTACGCCCTGGCTCCATACAAAGTAAAGCTCGGAACCAGGTTTGTACTCCCATCGTACTACGCAATTGCTCCTGAACTGAACATAATTAAAGTCGGGTATGCCAAAGGAATAGTCTGTAGTTCCATCTCCATTCTCATCTATTTGGTAGCTGCCGTTAAGCTGCGATATCTGCGAAGGCTGGTACACATAGAACCTGTCGTTGTATTTGTCGGCGAGCGGGCTCCACACGTAGCCAAAACTTTTGTATGTGGGGCGGGTAATAAATGGCTGACCGTAGTATTGAATAGTCAGTTCGGGTGTGATGTTTACCGTTAGCCTTGCGGTAAACCGGAGTGTTTTCTGGCTCAGGCCTGCCACGATGTTTCGCTCTGTGCCTGAAGGTGTGGGAATGTTGGCTACAAACATATCTTGCTGCCGCCAGTAGTAGCCATAACTCGCGCTTAGGTTTAGTCGCACTGCATTGATAGGTTGCAGGTTCATAGATAGCCCAACGGAGTTTTCACCAATCTCGTCGCCTTCCCCAAACATTGTGAAATAGTCAAGGCCGAAACTCACTTTCTTCCTCGAGTCGGTGCTTAGCCAGCCTGATATACCCAGCGCACCCGGTTTCCTGATGGCAGACGATCCCCGCAAAGCAGTGTTCGATATGTCGTAGGTATTGAGGTAAATGCTGCTGCCGGTTGACCAGTTGTTATTGAACGATACATTGCCGTTTACGTTTACAGCATGGTATAGAAAGCGGCCGCTGTAGTCCCATTTTCCCCAATGGTTATAATTGATACCTGCGTTCCTGAATACCATGAAACTTTTCGGAAAGTGCAGGCCTATCCATGTAAAATGGTTGATTTCATTCGTGGCCAGCATAAAGCCTACATCGTTTAGTTCAAGCTGTGGAGACCTGAAAGTGATACCCGATTCAAATTTCCAGACCTGTCCATACTTGCCCCGCTTACCTCCGCCTTTGCCAATTGAAAATGTGCCACCAAGGCCGGTAAGCGATGTTCTGTTGCTATCCACATGGGCTTCCGGGGCACCGGGACGCTGAAACAGATGTTCAAATGAAGTTTGGGTTCTGAGGATGGCTTCCTTAGTGCCGTTTACGTGGCTGTAAATAAGATTGGCTTTTAGGTACCACGTGCGGTTGTTCCAGTATTGCAGGAAGTCGAAGCCGCCGGTATACGCGCTCTTGTGCAAAAGATGCTCCATGCCTTTTTCCCTGTTTACGGCGGTAAAGATGCCCCCAATGATTGTGTTGCCGCTTTGAATATCTTTCTGCAACCTGCCTACGAAATAGTTGGTGAGTGGTTCTACCAGAACCTTCCTCCTGGTGCCTGCTTTATCAATAATGGCATTTTCTCTTTGTGTAACGCTTTCCAGTACGCCGATGCTCCACCCTTTTTTTGTTTTACCGCTAAACTTGGCAGCGCCAAGGATGGCAGTGTTCTGCGGGTATTGAATGTATTCGCCGTTTGTAAGTGTTGGGCTTCCATGGGGTGCGCTTCCAATACGACGGGAGTAAAAAAGTAGGTCGGAGTCGTAGTCGCCGCCCGCTATAGAGCCTGTTATCTTGTAGTCGAAGAT
>JAEZDR010000149.1 GCA_023433265.1 Bacteroidota bacterium
GTCTTCCTGTATATAGCATAGTCCATCGTCCGAAACCCCAATGATGCGGGGTACAGGTAATTCTTTTTCGTTGAAATGCTTTGAGAAACGAATGAACGTTTCGTTTTCTTTTTTGTTTTCGTTGTAAGTGGCTATTAAGGATTGGGAAGCAGAGTAGAGTCTAAAATATATCCTGTCACTGCCACTTTGAGGTAGTTTCTCTATTCGCGCCAGCGCCTCATCTGACAGTTTTGAAAACAATTGTTTTACCAGTCCGGTCACTTCACTTTCCATGACAGCGAAAGTAGGCAAAAGCATGAAGGCAACTGCAACCTTCAGTCCTTACTATAAAGTGGTTTTGTGGTGGTTTCCACTTCTTTGAAAATCAATGAGGGCGTCTACGAGTTTGGTGTTTTCCCCTTCTGTGCCTACTGTTATACGCAAACAATTGTCGCAATATTTGAGCCCATTGAGGTTTTTTACCAATATACCCGATGCTAGCAGATGTTGATATACAGCAGGCCCATCCTTGAATTTAATGCAAAGAAAGTTTGCTTCCGAAGGATATATTTTTTCAATAAATGGCGCCTGTTTCAATATTTCCGCGAGGGCATTTCGCATTGCTACAAGTTCTTTAATCATATCGTTAACCTGCCCGGGTTCAGAAGTAGCCTTTTCAGCAAGCTCAAGAACAGGGGTGCTTAGCTCAACCGGATTAAGTATTGCAAGCGCTTTTAAAATAGCGGGGTGGGCAAACACTGCAGCCACCCTCAAACCTGCAAGGCCCCAGGCAATACTGAACGACTGCAGTATAACCAGGTTTTGATACTCCTGCAATTCTTGCAGAAACGATTTGCTTCTGGCAAAATTGATATAGGCTTCGTCTATTACCACAAGCCCTTTGAAGTTATTTAAGACAACTTCAATATCTTCTCTTTGAAGAATGTTCCCTGTGGGATTATTAGGTGAACAAAGCCAAAGGATTCTGGAATTATCGTCAGTGATATTTTCAAGGTGTACCAGGGATAGTTGATAGTTCTCATCTAACGGCGCTTCTTTTACTTTAATATTCCTGGAAGCAGCACTTTTAATAAACAATGGTGAAACAGGAGGACATATTATCACGTGATGATCTGCCCCACCACAGAAAACTGAGTGCAGCAGGTCGATCGCATGTGCTGTACCGTTTGTAAGCATCACATTATCCGGTTCTACTTTTTTTATTTCAGCCACAGACTGAACCAGCCGGTGCTGTTGTTGCATATCAGGGTAACGGTTATACCATTTAATAAGAGGAGAGCCTAGTGGATTTTCATTCAAATGCAAACGTAGCCCTTCGGCACTTGCTGCGTCTTGTAGGGGCACAGGAGGCGCCTGCATTAAATGGGCAGGTATAAAGCTGTTGATATCAAACATCAGTGAATTTTTGATGGCTGCAATGCGTTAAGCAGGTTACAAAGCAAGGCAAAAAATGTAAAAGATGAGGGTTATCGGGCCTTGTTATTGGTATTAGCAGATTCTTGGCAAAAAGCTAAGAGGGAAACTCTAATTTTAAATAAATGAAACAGTTGCTGGTGCTTGCTTGCATGTTTGCAGGCAGTTTGTTTTTAAAGTTGAATGCGCAGGAGATAGATGGCATCTATTTCAACCTGTATGTGGACAGCTTGCGCAAAGGCGACTACAATTATATAAACGTAGATGGCAAGTTGAAGGATGGCCGGTTTATTCCTCTCGACTCTTCACAGGTGGTTTTACGTTCCACAGCTGGAAAATGGGTAGGCAACAGCCTGGTGATAGATTCGTTCCAGACGGCAGATTCTGTGGTTATTCATGCATCGCTAAAGGAAAACCCTGCTGTAAGTAAAACAGTAACGGTTTACATAAAGAAAGTTCAGGAATTACATCAACTACCTACCACCGAAGAATTGCTTGAAAGATGGAGGAAGGAGGAAAAGCAACCACGTCGTAGCAAAAAAGGCTAAGCTTTTGCTTCGGTAATGCGCTGAAGGTGCTCCTTAGTAAGAGGTTTACTAATAAAGCTTTCTACTGCGGAATAGGCCTGTGCTTTTTTAAAGTCCTCAGGATCTACTGTTGACGATAAAATAAATATTCTGGGAACTGAACGCATGTCATCTTTAATTTTCTCAAAGTTTTCCAGGAATTCCCAGCCGTTCATAATAGGCATATTAATATCAAGGAAAATAATCTCAGGAATATCTTGATCGGTAGTAATCAATGTTTTAATATGGTTTATAGCGTCTTCTCCATTCGCCAACGATTTAATATGATGAGCAAAATCAATCATCGTAATAATTCGCTCACAAACCATGATAGTAATTGGATCGTCTTCAACTAACAATACATTCTGAAACTTTGCCATTTCTCAAATTTCCTTGGGGGTTGAGCTATAAAAGTAATGAGATTCGCCAATAACAAAAGCACTTTTTCCATTCATAACCCGTCTTCAACAGGTAGCGGAATCAAGGTACCTATTCCTCTTCCTCTTTCTTTTGTACTACAGAAAGGTCCGTAAGTTGTACGTTTATAGGTATAGCACCTATTTGTACAATCGCCCGTTTGCCTCTAATTTCCTTCAATTCGCCAACCTGGTAATTCTTCTTTATCTTAACCAGTGAGCCTACTTTTAGCTTGCCTTCTACCTCTACATATTTCTGTGAAATCTTCTTTTCCAATTTGTTGACCACCACAGCTTCCTTCTTTTTAAATAAAAGGTCCTGAACCTGTTTCATCACATCTTCCTTATCTTCTGCTTTTCTCCACTGGAGAACAATATGTTTCAGTTTCCGCTCTGTTTCTTTCAGGTACTGCAGCCTTTCTTCGGTTAAGTGGTTTTGTTGTTTTAGTATTTCAACCTGTTGACGGTGGCGCTCCTTGTCCATCACGTGTTCCATTTCTTTCTTAAGGCGCTCGTTTTCTTTGAAAAGCTTGTTCAGTTCTGCTTTTTCTCTCGTAAGCACCTGCAGGTCCTGCTCGGTACGGTTTAGCAATTTGTCGAGCCTGAAATGATCCTCATCTACCAGCTTTCTTGCCCTGTTAATTAGATGTTGAGGCAACCCAATCCTCTCTGCAATGGAAAAGGTATAGGAACTTCCAGGCTTGCCTACTATCAGCTTATATTTTGGCAGCAGGTTTACCTCGTCAAACTGCATGGCCCCATTTAGTATTCCTGCGGTGTGGTTAGCCATCACCTTCAAATTCAAATAGTGGGTAGTTACTATTCCGAAAGCCTTACGCCGTGATAACTCTTCGAGTATTACCTCTCCAAAAGCGCCTCCAAGACTGGGATCGCTCCCGCTACCGAGTTCATCGATGAAGAAAAGAGTTTTACCATTAGCGTTCTCAATAAAATATTTCATGTGCAGCAAATGGCTGCTGTAAGTGCTTAATTCAAATTCAAGGCTTTGAGTATCACCAATGTGTATAAACAGCTGCCTGAAAATTCCCATGTGGCTCATTGGGCTTACAGGAACTAATAAGCCGCTTTGCACCATCATTTGGTTTAGGCCGATGGTTTTCATCGTTACCGTTTTACCGCCGGCGTTCGGTCCGCTTATAATTAGAATACGTTTGTTTTCGTTTAGTTGAAGAGTTACCGGAACGGTTGGTTTACCAGCACGTTTATTATATAGATAGAGAAGCGGGTGGTAAGCATCCACCAACTCAAGCACTGCTTTGTCTGATAAGTCCGGGTAGTTGCCGTTAACTTCAATTGCAAGCCTTCCTTTTGCTCTTATAAAGTCGTATTCGCCCAGCAGCGTGTGCCATTGCATGAGCAGGTGACTGTAAACGGACAGTTTTGAGGTTAATTGCCGCAGGATGCGTATTATCTCCTTACGTTCATCCGATTCCAGGCTATACAGTTCGTTGTTAAGTTCAATCGTTTCTTCCGGTTCTATATAAGCTGTTCGCCGGCTGTCGCTCTCGCCGTGAAGAATACCTTTTACCTGGCGCTTATATTCTGCAAAAACGGCAACAACTCTTCGGCCATTACTAAACGACTCTTCTATATCTGCTGCATAACCCGACTTGTTTAACCTGGCTACTACCTTCTCAAAAGTGCGGCGTAACTCCATGCGTTTTCGGTAGAGAGCCATACGTATGCGCTCCAAATCGGGTGAAGCGGTATCTTTTACATTTCCGTATTCGTCAACAACTTCGTCAATCAGTTCTATGATAACTTTTTCGTAATAGGTGCCTGCTATTACCTCCGCAAGCCCCGGATAGGCTTCTTTACGGTCAGTATTAAACCAACGAAACACCCTTTCCATACCCTCTGCAAGGCGCCGTATTTGGATAAACTGTTCACCCTTCAAGTGGCTGCCGCTGATGCCTAGCAATTTAAGGTCGGCAGCTATGTTAAGAACGTGGTCGTTAGGAAAATTCATGTTCTGTTGCAACAACAGTTTATACTCGTGGGATTGTTGCAATTCGGTTTGGATGTACTCTTTTTTGGTGTGTATGCGTAGGTGACCGGCCTTCTCCTTTGCATACTCAGTATTGCAAAACTGTTTAAGCAGTTCTTTCACTTTCTCAAACTCAAGCTGAACAGGTGCTGACTCCGGGTATAATTTCATCTATAATGCAACAATTTACTATTGAAAGGACCTTGAATAATCCGCCAATTGTTAATTAACTTGGCCGCGCAAACAAATGTTTTGTACTTGCATGCTGAACAGCAAAATTACAAGTATGTTGAATTGGCTGGTAGCAAGCTTTATTACCCTTGTTAGTGTTAGTGGTTGTGCCGAACAAAAACCTCAATTTATGGGATTGCATGAAGATAATTTACCAGTAAATGCTGAACCTTCACTGGATACAGCAACTTTTGGTGCAGGCTGTTTCTGGTGTGTTGAAACCCTTTTTGAACGTTTGAATGGTGTAGAGAAGGTGATAAGTGGCTATAGTGGGGGCCATATTGAAAATCCTAGCTATGAGCAGGTTTGTTCAAAAACCAGCGGCCATGTAGAGGTTGTACAGGTGCATTTTGACAGGAATAAAATATCATTCGATGATTTGCTGGAGGTGTTCTGGAAAACTCATGACCCGACAACTCCTAACAAACAGGGTAATGATGAGGGTCCGCAATACCGTAGCGTTGTTTTCTTTAACGATGAAGCGCAAAGAAAAACCGCCGAAGAGTACAAAGCGCTGCTAGATAAGAGTGGTGCCTGGGACAGACCTATTGTTACAACTATAGAGCCTCTGAAAAACTTTTATAAAGCCGAAGCCTACCACCAGGACTATTACAACAATAATACTACCCAACCTTACTGTAGATACGTTATTCAGCCCAAGCTGGAAAAGTTTGAGAAGGTATTTAGAGATAAACTAAAGCAATAACATCATCCTAAGCGGTGTACTTGTGAACCGTGTTAAGTAACTGATGTGTGCTAAATGGTTTCTCAATGTAATCTGTTGCACCGCAGGTGCCTGCTAGCGATTTGATATCACCGTTAGCTGAAACAAGCAGTATCGGCACATTAACTCCCGCCCTCAATTGCCTGCATAGCTCGGAACCCCTTATATCGGGCATATTCTCATCAAGTAGAATAAGGTCGAAGGATTGAAGTGGTTGTTTGAGTAAGTCTTCTGCATGAGGGCTAGCCACAACATCGTACCCGTCACGCCTTAGGATGGTACTAATAAAGTAAAGCAAATCCCTATCATCATCCGCCACAAAAATCTTCTTCGTTTCCATGCCTTGTTTTATTGTTTACACATAGATTATATAGCAGAATATTGTGCCACCGGGCAAAGAGCAGTGAGAGTTAACAGGGTATTAGAGAACTTGTTAAGAAAGGAGTAAAAATGCCAGGGAAAGTTTGTGGAATTAGGGGATAACGGGAATGTTGTTTAAAGAATAGCAATCAATTATCGGGTAAATTTGTACATGGCTGAGAAGAAGGAAAAGCTGAGGATCGATAAATACTTGTGGGCTATCAGGGTGTTTAAAACCAGGAGCCTTGCCGCGGAGGCCTGTGATAAAGGGCGAGTAAAACTAAAGGGTGATTCGGTGAAAGCCTCAAGAACCGTGAACGTAGGCGACGAGTACGAGATTAAAACGGAAGCCCGCAAGTGGGTGATTAAAGTAACAGGTCTATTGCCATCCAGGGTTCAATATAGCGAAGCCATCAACTATTATGTAGACCTTACTCCGGAGCAGGATTTAGAGGTTATGCGTAACCAGGCCGCATCATTTCATACAGGGAAAAGATTAAGTAAGATAGGTAGGCCAACTAAGCAACAAAGGAGAGATCTCGACGATTTTATGGGAGGAAATGAAGAAGATTAGTTTACTTGTTCCGTCTTGTTATTTAGTGAGTTGAAGTAATTGCTGAAGAACAATAATTGATATTTAATTGCATTTCTCCAATATGACCAGTTATGTCTGCCCGGCCTTTCTGTGTAATCGTGGGGGAATTTCAGGTGCAACATCTTCTCATGGGCTGCCCTGCTCATCTCGAAAATGAAGTCTTCCGTACCACAATCGATTATTATAGCTAAGGGTTGTGCGGGAGGCTTTTCCATCTCGTGCATAATCGACATTTGTTTAAAGAGATGCCGGTTTGTAGTAGTGTCACCTAGTCGCTTTTCTACATGAAAGCCACGCTTGATGTGCTCAATAACAAGTGCACCGCTCATGCTGCCTGCTGCGCCAAAGTAGTCCGCATGCCGCCAAGCGAGATAAAGTGCACCATGTCCACCCATGCTTAGACCTGAAATGGCTCTTGCTTTCCTGTCGCCAATGGTATTATAAGTCGCATCTACATAATGGGGAAGTTCCCTGGCGACGAATGTTTCGTACCTAAAAGCGGAATCAACAGGGCTATCGAAGTACCAACTGCTTACACCCCCGTCGGGACAGATGATGATGATCTGGTACTGGTCAACATATTCGGTAAGCTGAGGTACATGCTTAATCCAGTTGCTGTAGTTACCACCAAAGCCGTGAAGAAGATATAGTACAGGATATTTTTGTTGCTGTTGTTTATATGTGGATGGTGTTATCGCCACACATTTGATGTTCTTCTTCATTGAAGGACTATAAACAGAGATAGTGTCTACATTGCCTGCAACACAGACAAGAGAGAAAATGCATAGGATAAACGAGAACAACAGTCGCATAGCATGAAATTAGTAATAACCGACGGACCGGAGCACCCTGTAAAAAAAATTAGCCAAACGATATGACGTAGATTGTCAATTGAGATTACTTAATTGTCTCTATTAAAATAATTGCTGAAGAAGAGCAATTGAAACTTTATTGCATTTCGCCAATAAGCAAAGTCATGACGCCCGGGACGCTCAATGTAATCGTGCGGAATATTTAGTTGCAACAGTTTTAAATGTGCAGCCCGGCTCATATCTAAAATAGGATCTTGCAAACCACAATCAATTATTATGGATAGGGCATGAGAGCATGGCGTTTCCACTTCTGTAAGAAAGGAATAGTTTCCTGATTCTTCAGGTACAACTGCTTCACCCTTTTTCAGTTTCCTGAGCTGCGTTTTGGTTAATGTTCTTACAATAAGTGCTCCGCTCATGCTACCTGCCGCGCCAAAGGTATTAGCATGACGCCAGGCCAGGTACAATGCCCCGTGGCCACCACGGCTGAAACCTGCTATTGCCCTGGAACGCCGGCTGCCGGATGTGTTATAATTAGAATCTACAAAAGCGGGTAATTCTATGGCAATAAAGGTTTCAAACTGGTCGGTAGGATCGATCGGGTTATCGATATAGCTGCTATGAGGCCCGCCATCAGGACAAACTATAATGATTTGGTGTTCGTCAGCATAACGTGTCAATTCACGATCCCGTTTTAGCCATGTTAGATAATCACCACCGTAACCATGCAGGAGGTACAGGGTTGAGAGCTTTTTTTTGCTCTCGCTGTTTACATCGGGTTTTACAATGATACACGGTATATTCTTTTTCATGCTTCGGCTGTAAACATGAACGGTATCAACAGTACCTGCCCGTGCTAATATCGAAAAAAGGCATAAGATGCCTGCGACAATGAACCGCATGCGATGAAGTTAGTAATAGCGGCCTGACAGGATATAATTTTTTACATAGTCGGTAACGCCGTCCTCCAGCGAACAGAAAGTTTGCTGATAACCGATATTGCGAAGCTTATCCATTTGCGCTTCAGTGAAGTATTGATATTTATCGCGTATGTCTTCGGGCATGTCGATATACTGTATGACCGGTTTCAGCCCCATTGCATGGAAAGTAGCTTCGGCAAGGTGGTTAAAACTCCGGGCTTTGCCGGTGCCGAGATTATAAAGACCCGACGCATCAGCCGCATTTGTACTGGTTGCCAGCTCTGACATCATCCAACAAATCGTTTTTAAAACATCTTTTACATAAATGAAATCGCGAAGCTGCTCACCATCTTTAAAATCGTCACGGTGACTACGAAACAGCTTCACCACGCCATTTTCCTTTATTTGTTTATAGCTGTGCCAAATAACGCTTGCCATTCGCCCTTTATGGTATTCGTTTGGGCCATAAACATTGAAGAACTTAAGGCCAGCCCAGAAAGGAGGCTGTTCTTTTTGATCTAACGCCCACTTATCGAACTCGTTCTTTGAAACCCCATAGGGATTCAGGGGATGCAAATCGTAAACAAGCCCGTGGACATCGTTGTATCCTTTCTCGCCGGCTCCGTAAGTGGCGGCAGAGGATGCATATATGAGCGGAATGTTTTGCTCCGTGCAGTAGTGCCACATATTTATTGAATACTGCACATTGAGCTTTTCGTGTATAGAATAATCAAACTCTGTTGTGTCAGTACGTGCTCCGAGGTGAATTACAATATCTGGTTTTATATCGTGCTCCTTCAGCCAATCAAACAAGTTGTAACGTTCTACTATGTGCGCATAAGCCTTGCCTTCCCAGTTAGGGCGTTTAGCTTCTACGCCAAAGTCGTCAACAAGGATAAGGTTATGGTAATCATGCTGGTTAAGGTAGCCTACCATGCAACTACCAATAAAACCTGCAGCACCTGTAACTATGATTTGTGTATCGGGCATATTGATTGGTTAGCTGATGATTTTTTCGATAGCGGTGTCGTAGCGCTGTTTCCAAATGTTTATAGAGCCAAGTTGGTTACGTTGTACGATGATGTCGCCACCTGTTACCTTTCCTATTTCAGCACAACGCACACCGGATTTGGTGGCGGCGTTCATTACTTCTTTTAGTTGATCTGCGGTGCAGGAAACAACCACTCTTCCCTGAGCCTCACCAAACCAGAAAGCATCGTTGCGTACAGAACGAATGCTGGTATTAATTTCAAAGCCTTTATTGAGGAAGAATCCACTTTCAATCAATGTGATCATTAAGCCACCTTCGCTTACGTCGTGTGCGCTGGCAATACTTTTCTGCCTGATGAGTTGCGAGAGCAATTGCTGCATGTTATACTCTTCTTCCAGGTTAAAGTAAGGCGCCGGTGATAGGTTAACACCTTTTATTTTGTGGAGGTATTCGCTGCAAGCAACATCGTCAACTATTTTCCCCAACAACAAAATGATGTCGCCTTCGTTTTTGAAGTACATGGTCATTTTGTCTTCGGGATTGTCAACTATTCCCACCATACCAATGGTTGGGGTAGGGTAAACAGGTCCATCGGGGTTTTGGTTGTAAAAGCTAACGTTACCACCGGTTACGGGGGTATTGAATTTACGGCAGGCATCGCCCATGCCCGTTACGGCTTTTACAAACTGGTAATAAACACCCGGATCGTACGGGTTACCAAAGTTCAAACAGTTGGTAACGCCGATTGGTTCGCCACCGCTGCAAACAATATTCCTGGCAGCTTCGGCCACTGCTATTATTCCGCCTTTATAAGGGTCGGCATATACATACCGGCTGTTACAGTCCACGGTTACTGCAAGGGCTTTGCCTGTACCGTGCGCTAAAACAACGGCCGCATCAGAAGGGCTATTTGTGCTTGCATTGGCTGCGCCCACCATGCTGTCATACTGGGTATAAACCCATCTTTTACTAGCTATGTTAGGTAGTTGAATCAGTTTTTCAGTTACTGCCTCTAGTTCATCCTCTTTTAAATCTGCAATAGAAGCAATATCGAACTTCCTGATATTTTCCAGGTATGAAGGCTCTTTATATTCACGTTCGTATTGAGGGGCACCGCCACCTAGTACAAGTTCGTAAGCAGGAATTTCGGCCTCGAGGGTTCCGTGCATATAAAACTTAAGCAAACCATCGCCGGTTACTTCGCCAATGTTAGAGGCACTAAGGTCCCATTTCTCAAACACTTTGAGTACTTCGGCTTCGCGACCTTTTTGAACTACGATGAGCATACGTTCCTGGCTTTCGGACAGCAGGAGTTCCCATGCTTTCATGTTTAGTTGGCGTGTGGGTACTTTATCCAGGTGGATAGTCATACCAACACCACCTTTAGCGCTCATTTCTGCTGTGGAACAGATGATTCCGGCAGCACCCATGTCCTGCATACCTACCACCGCTCCGGTTTCAATTACTTCGAGGCAGGCTTCCAATAGTTTCTTTTCCTGGAAGGGATCTCCAACTTGAACAGCGGGTAACTCATCGGCGCTATCGGCTGTGATGTCTGCACTGGCAAAGGAAGCACCTCCTATACCATCTTTTCCTGTAGCGCTACCTACAAAGAATACGGGATTGCCTACGCCTTCGGCAGTGGCAGAGATAGTTTTACCGGCTTTTACAATACCCACACTCATAGCGTTTACGAGGGGATTGGTGTGATAGCAGTCCTCAAAGTACACTTCCCCACCAACGGTTGGGACGCCAAAACAGTTGCCATAGTGACCAATGCCTTTCACAACACCGGCAAGCAGCCGTTGGGTCTTCTTATCGTTGAGGTTGCCAAAACGAAGGCTATTTAAAGACGCTATAGGGCGGGCTCCCATCGTAAATATATCCCGCTGGATGCCGCCGACACCCGTTGCCGCACCCTGGAAAGGCTCGATTGCGGATGGATGGTTATGGCTTTCTATTTTGAATACAACGCCGTAGTTATTACCGATATCCATGAGCCCGGCGTTTTCCTCGCCGGCGGCTACAAGCATACGGCCACCTTCGCGGGGCAGGGTTTTTAGCCATTTGATTGAGTTCTTGTAGCTGCAGTGTTCGCTCCACATGCCACTGAAAGCGCATAGCTCAGTAAAGTTGGGGGTTCTGCCTAGCTTTTGCTTGATTAATTCAAACTCTTCGTCGGTGAGGCGGAGTTGTCGGGCTGTTTTAGCAGTGATTTCCATAAAGCTGCGAAGGTAGGAAAAGGAGGGGAGGGGCAAAAAGGCAAGCTGTGCACATAGTACGTAAAGCATTAGGCAGGCAGGAGAGACCGATGTAGGAGAAGGTATTGAGGCAATATGGAGCAGGGTAAGATTGGAGTGGGGTAAGCGTTAGGTAAGCTTTGGATAAAGTTTACTACGCTGCAAATACGCTGCAAATACGCTGCAGATACGCTGCAGATACGCTGCAGACCCGGTATATACCTTGATTGAGTTAGCTTTTTTGGAAGAAAGCAAAAGAGGAAATGGTGGAGCGGAGAATATCTTTGCGGGCTATGATTATTCGCATTGTAAAAATGAGATTCAGGGAAGATGGGATAGAGGCTTTTAAGCAGGTATTTGAAGAAAGAAAGGAGTTGATCAGGCATTTTCCGGGGTGTAGGCACCTGCAGTTGTGGCAGGATGAGAATGATAAGCAGTTGTTTTTTACTTTCAGCAAGTGGGATAGCGTGGAAATGCTGAACCACTACAGGTTTTCCCCTTTGTTTAAAGAAACCTGGGCGCTTACAAAAGCCTTATTCGCAGAGAAGGCACAGGCCTGGAGCGTGGAGCAGTTGGCGGTGATGGAGTAAGTGAGAAGTGAATAGTCAATAGTGAATAGAGAATGGATTAAGATTTAGTTGTAGGATGGTTTAAATAGGTTGATTTGAAGCGGTTATTTAAAATTATATATAGCGGGTATGCTTTGGTGGTTTTCATCATCATCATGTTGGTGGTGGCGCCGTTTGTATTTCTGAGTCTTTTGTTTGGGAAGGTGCGGGGTGGAAATATGATTTACAGGATCTGTGGTTTTTGGGGCTGGGCGTGGTATTCATTAATCGGCATCAGGCATAAAGAGATTTATGAAGTGCCACATGATACTTCACGACAGTACATTTTTGTAGCTAATCACATTTCGTACATGGATATTCCACCCATTGTAAGAGCTATTCACCAGCCGGTAAGGGTGTTGGGTAAGTATGAGCTGGTAAAGATCCCTGTGTTTGGATGGATATACCGGGCTGCGGCCATATTAGTGGATAGGAGAAATGCGGAGCGGAGGGCAAAGAGCGTGAGGGCATTGAAGGCTGCCTTGCAACATGGTATTTCCATTTTTATTTTCCCTGAGGGTACTTTTAATGAAACCGGTAAACCGTTAAAAGAATTTTATGACGGCGCTTTTAGAATTGCAGTGGAAACGCAAACGCCAATAAAGCCGCTGTTGTTTACTGATACGCTGGAAAGGTTGCATTACCGCGGATTGTTTGAACTGACCCCCGGGGATTGCAGGGTAGTTTTCCTGGAAGAAATACCCGTGGCAGGGCATAGCGTACAATCGCTGAAAGAACTTACCCAAAGCGTAATGGAGGAAGGACTGAAGCGATACCGGAAATATGTATAATCTATTAGCTGCAATAAATAGAAATGCCCCCGGCTGGCGGAGGCATTTCCCTTGTAATTAATCACCCGGAGTTACTAGTATCCAGGGTTTTGAACTATATTTTTATTGGTAGTGAGTGTTGTTATATGGAAAGGCAACAACTCAGAACGACCGGATTGGAAGCCTACTGCATACCTTGCCAATGTAGTGGTTGCAATAGCCCCCTGCACCCAGTTAACTCTTGTGGTTCCGGCAGGCGCAGTGGTGAAATCGTTTGGTTTATAGAAAGAATTTAACCAAAGTGAGGCATCATCAGCCAGAGAGTTCTGGTAGAAGAACATGTACTGAGGATAATCTGCCCATTTGCCTGCCCGATCTGCCATCAATTGCAGTTCAGCTTTTGTTTCAGCTAATCTTTCCCCTAACAAATTCCACCTGATGAGGTCGTATTTGCGAACACCTTCGTTACCTAGTTCAAGCGCTCTTTCTTTTACAATTGCTTTGAAGAACAAGTCTTTTGAAAGGCCGGTAGTAAGATCAACGGTAGGATCTGCTGAGCCAACCGGCTTTCCATAACCCCTTCTTCTCACCATATTCACTGCTTCGTAAGCTGCTGCAGTAGGCCCACTGATTTCGTTTTCAGCCTCTGCAAACATTAAGAGAACATCTGAGTAGCGAAGTATTTGCCATTTTAAACCAAAATATTGTCCCGCATTTTCGGGCCCAAAGCTTGGGTTTGTAATCCAATCCCTGCGGTATTTACCATCATTGAGTGCTGTAATGGCAAGACCTTGTTTGGTCATATTCTGGTTAACGTTGTAAGCAGCTATTGTTACATCCCTCCTAAGATCGGTAGAATCGAAAGCATAGAAGTAGGTAGGCAATGGGTTGATAGAACTATTGCCAAAGTTGTTCATGCGTGGACCGTTATAATAGCCAAGCTTGGTATCGGCTGTAGAACCACCACCGATTCCTGTTGCCTGGAACATAAGTTCACCCCAGGGGTCGGAGACAGCATGTGCGCCCACATAATCTTTCCAAAGCTCTTTATAAGAAGGGGCTAAAGCATGTTGACCTGAGTTCATGATATCGAGACATTCCTGCCTTGCTATTTGATAATATGCAAGGTGATTAGAACCTCTTTGCATAACACCCAAACCAGCACCGGTGCGGCGAAGGGAATATCCACCCCTGTATAGCGCTATCCTGGCGCGGAGGCCTTTTACGGTACCCTTGGTGATTCTTTCATCTACCGCATCACCTATTGTTCCAACTTCATTGCGCCAGGGAACGAGGGTTGCAGCTACTTCAAGGTCTTTTAGTAACTGGTCGTATAATGTATCCCTGTTTACCTGGAAAGGTAGCGGATCAGTAGAAGCTTGTTTGTATGCAGGCAAAAAGTGAGCAGGGAGATCGCCCCAGTTACGAATAGCTTCAAGGTAAAACTGAGCACGCAGAGTAAGGGCTTCACCGTGCATGCGGCGAAGTTGAGCTTTTTCCTTATCTGAGCCACCGTTGTATTGATCCATTTCAGGTATGTTGTCGATAGCGATGTTTGCCAACTCGATACCCTGGAAAAGTTGTAAAAAAGGACGTTCTAACTGAAGATTATTCGGCGTAGCCTGGTAACGCGCAATGTCCCTGCGGTCATTATCGTTGCCTGAACCACTAGGCCCATAGCTCTCATCTGTATCAACAGTGTAATACAAGCTAAGGCGGATGCCGTAACCCTGGTCGCCTGTAAGGCGGCTGTATACGGCGGCTAAAGCCTGGTAAGCAGAAGGCACATCAGAAAACACGGTTGCAGTACCGGCTGCGGTTATGGGTTGCTGGTCGAGGTACTTGCGGCATCCTGCCACTACTACCGTAGCCGCAACGAGCGAAAGCAGCGCAACCTTTTGGAAAAATTTGAGTTTCATATCTTAAAAGTCTTTTCGTTTTAGAATGTTGCATTAATACCAAAGATGAAAGTGCGGCTCTTAGGGTAAGCTGAGTAATCTATTCCCGGTGTAAGCGGGTTACGGCCAACACTCACTTCCGGATCGTATCCAGAATAACTTGTAATAACAGCCAGGTTATTGGCAGTGAGGTAAAACCTTAACCTGCTCATACCTATTTTAGTTACAGACTTAATAGGAAGTGTGTAACCGAGCGTTACGTTATTAATCCTGATGAACGAACCGTCTTCCATAGCCCATGAATGTGGGTGGAAAGCGCCTCCCTGCCTGATAGGCCTCCAAATAGTTGCATTTGCGTTGAGTGCATTTAGCACGTCAGGAGCGGCACCATAACTTGCATTGTTTTCTTCCCACTGTACCAGAACGCCATTGTTGTCAATTGTAGTCCAACGTCCGGTCATGTCTTCCAACATATTAGCGTTGCGGGCGTAGGCGTTCGTAAATTCAATTTTATTAGCATTATAAATGGTGTTGCCATATGCGAAGTTTACGAATACACTCAAGTCCCAACCTTTATAGGTAACCATTTGGTTAAGTCCACCCGTGAACTTAGGATTAGCATTACCAATTACAGTTTTATCTGCATCGTCGATAATTCCATCGCCATTCAGATCCCTGAACTTCAATGTGCCTGGCGCTGGAATACCTGTTATTTTAGTCATGTCAACAGACCCGGTCTTCAAGGTATATTTTTGGGTTGCAGGGTCATAGTTGAAATCGTTTGTTGTGTAGAAGCCATCGGTTATCCATCCATACATTGAACCAACCGGGTCACCAACTCTAAGAATATAATCAGGGATGCTTGTTGGCGTCCAACTTGCTGAAAGCCTAGACACCTCGCCGGGACCAAGTTTTTCAACCTCGTTTTTGTTGAAGGAGATATTGAAGTTAGCCGAGTAGTTAATGTCTTTCTTGCGGATGATTTGTGCGTTAAGCTGAATGTCTACACCTGTGTTGGCTGTTTGCCCAACGTTTTGAATCTGTGTTGCATAACCATAAGTTGGAGCGGTTTGAACAGGAAGCAACAGGTCTTTTGTTGTGCGCTTATAGAAGTCCAGGGTTAATTCGAACCTGTTTTTCAGGATGCTAAAGTCGATACCGATGTTTTGATCCACTGTAGTTTCCCATTTCAGGTTTTCGTTGCCAAGATAAGTTGTGCTCCAACCGGGAACTGGCACATTGCCTAAACCATAATACAAAACAGCAGGACGGAAAGTAGTCATGTAGAGGTAGTCATCTATACGGTTGTTACCGGTGGTACCGAAGCTTGCACGGAATTTAAGTTCGCTGATCCAGTTAACATCTTCCAGGAATTTTTCCTGGCTTACCCGCCATGCAACCGACGCAGCAGGGAAGTAGCCCCACCTTTTACCTTCAGCAAACTTGGAGGAACCATCGGCGCGCAGGTTGAAGGTGAACAGGTAACGCTTCAAGAAAGTATAGTTAACCCTTCCAAAGAAAGAGAGCTGGGTAAACTTCGCTTTATTCAGTTGTGGATAGCCCACGAAATAGGTACCCATGCTGAGGTCGTCGAAAGCTTTGGTTGGCTCTGTCCAACGAGGGTAGTTTCTAAGCTGGCTGGTTTGCGTTTCCTGGTCAACCTGGTAAACTTCGTGACCGGCGAGCACATCTATATCATGCTTTTTCGCAAGGTTTTTAATAGAATAAGTGAGTACGTTGGAGTTTGTGATCGTTGTTCTTGTGGTAGTATCTAACCTTACAATGGGGTTAGATGCGCCCTGGATACGGGAAAAAGAGCTTAGGCTATCGTAGAAGCGACGGTCTGTACTGATGTTTTTATCGTAACCGAATGTGCTTCTGAAGTTAAGGTTCTTAATGATTTGATAGGAAGCGTTTGCGGTGATATTGTATGCGTTAGTTGTTCTTCTTCTAAACTCAGAATTTGCAACGAGGCGCGGATTGATGAGGTTGAGTCCATTACCCACGTTATCTTCTGCAAAGGGGTCATTATCGTCGATTGTTTCCTGTCCGCCCCAAAGGAATGGCCTGTACTTGATAGCATTTCTAAGCCTGTTATAGGCAGCACTGGCATTGTCTGAAATGCCTGCACCCCAAACGTTGGTGTTGTTTAGCCTTGCAGTAAGGCCAGCTTTCAGTTTACTGGTAAACTTGTGATCTACCTTGATATTACCAAGGTGCCTCCTGAACTTTGAATTCAGAACAATCGCTTTGTCGTCGTTGTAAGTATAGCTAATGTTGTAAGTAGTTTTTGGCGTTCCCCCACCATAAGATAGGTTATGGGTTTGCTGGAAACCTGTGCGGCCCATCATTTCTTCCTGCCAATCGATGTTCTCAACGTTTTTGAACACCTGAAGGCTGTCGAACGTAGAAACATAATCTTCTGAGAAGTTCGTGCTGTCTTCAGTAGATGGTTGTGCCCTTTCGTACTCCCATAGAGCGAAGTTGTAAGGGTTCATAACCTTCAGTTTTTTAGAAAGGTTCTTGATGCCGACGAAGCCGTTGTAATTCAGGTGCGGTTTGCCTACCCGGCCAGATTTGGTGGTAATGATGATAACGCCATTAGCACCGCGTGCACCATAGATAGCCGTGGCAGAAGCGTCTTTTAATACGTCGATGGTTTGAATATCTTGCGGAGACAGTGTTTGTAAGCCATTTTCTACTTGTACACCGTCGATGATGTAAAGCGGAGAGTTGTCCTGGGTAATGGAACCACCACCACGAACGCGTATGCGAACATCCGCATCAGGCGAACCTTCTGCTGTGGTTGCGGTTACACCTGCAAGCCTTCCGTTCAATGCTTCGGCAGCGTTGTTTACAGGGATGTCTTTTAATTCTTTAGCACCAACAGAAGAAACAGAAGCAAGCACATCTCTTCTTCTCATGGTTTGGTAACCGACCACCACCACGTCTTCGGCTGCTTCTGCCACCTGCCTTTTAAGCCTTACTGTGATGCCTGAGGCATTTGCCGTGGTAACCGTTACCGTAGAAGCGGCGTAGCCTACGGCAGAAATGGTAAGTGAAATACGGTCTGCTTTTGGAAGCGTGATAGTAAAGGCGCCCGAGGCATCAGTCTTTGTACCTCTCTTACTGGGAGCGTGCATCACGGTTACATCCGAAAGGGTGGTACCGGAGCTATCGTCCAATACAGTTCCTTTGATTGTAATTGAGTTTTGTGCATAGAGCAACGGGCTGAAAGCCAGTAGCACTACTATGCAAGCAATCATTCTTTTCATATAGTATTATTGAACCGGTTTTTTCTAGTGTAATGCTAGCAACTATTTAGTAGCTGTAACCTGACCTTGTTTCAATTCTACGCAAACGATGTCAACGTTGACCAAGCGTAAAGCATTGATAATATTAGGATATGTAAATAATATTTACTGCAATTTAAACACGAAAACAGGAAAGGGTGAACCAGATTGCGGTAAACATGCAACAGCAATTGTGGCGTTAAAATTGCTTAACGAACCGCAAACAATTTCCATGAAAAAGGCCGGCTTTTCACTCGTTATGCTCTTAGTTGTATTTATTATGAGTTCTTTTCCATCTTTTGCAGCTAGACATGCTCAAGAACCGGGGCAATGGGAGCTTAACGAACCGAAGCGATTGAACACCGCCGTTGCTGAAGCTGTTGCCGAATTTAAAAGCTTATCGAAGTACGACAGGAAGGCGAGAATAAAGGAGGCAAAGAAAGCCGTGAAGGAATCTAAGAAGGCTAACCGTGGCGATGTTGCAACGAATGTGGTGCTCTTGACCATTCTTGCTATCCTGTTGCCACCCCTTGCTGTTTACCTGTACGAGCAGGAGATTAACGGCCGTTTCTGGCTTAGCGTATTACTTACCTTATTATTCTGGATACCAGGCGTTATCTATGCCGTATTATTGGTTAACGGGGCAATCTAATTACATTAGTTAGCAAGCTGGCTCGGACTAATGACGGGTTAGTTTGCCTTATTATTAATAGCAGCTCTCCCGGTTTCAAGCTTACTGTTTGCAGCTAATGTTGCAAGCACCATAACACTGCGATTAACATAAAGGTCTTTACCTACACCCCGCAGGAACGCTTTGTTGCCGGCCTTTCTGAACTCTTCTTTCTGCGCGATGGCTGCTTCAACCTCCTGTATGTTGCGAACATGCAGACTGTCTTCACTTACGAGCATTGAGCGAACTTTGTCGAGGCGCGAGCTAACTATTTTTTTCTGACCTCGGTAACCCTCGAGTGTGAGTTCGTACTCATCGTTGCGGGACCCGATCCATTGCAAGTGGTCTTTGAGCACCAACAAGGCTGAGTCGCTATTTAGAAGGCTGTTGACTTCTGCAATGGTAGCTGTTACGGGCGTAGTGTTTAAGCGATTGAACCTTAACGGCTGGATAGTATCCCATGCAAGCGCTGAGGGCTGGTCTTTTTCCTGCATTTTATAGGGCGCATAAACACCGGGTAAGTGCACATCGGGTGTTACGCCTCTAATTTGGGTGGCTGCTCCCGTAATTCGATAATACTTCTGAAGGGTTACATGTAAACTTCCCAACTCGCCTCCGCCGCTGTTGGTAATCCGGTTTAGATCTTCCGGCACGGCTAAGGAGCGTTGGACAGTTCCTTTACCATAGGTGCTGTTACCCACCACTATGCCGCGACCGTAATCCTGGATGGCGGCAGCAAATATTTCAGAAGCTGAGGCACTCAGCTCGTTTACCATTACCACAAGCGGCCCATCGTACAGGACCTGTTTATTGTTTACGCCACCGTTTTCGGGTTTCTGGTGCGCATTCTTTACCTGTACCATGGGACCCTGTTTGATAAACAGTCCAAGCATATTTATTACTTCGCCAAGGCTTCCACCCCCGTTGTTCCGAATGTCGATTAAGACACCGCTGATTCCTTCCTTTTTCAAGTTTTCGAGTGCGAATGCCATGTCGGCAGCACAACTGCGACCGTTTTTGTCGTCGAAAGAAGTATAGAATTTAGGAAAGAAAATGTAGCCCCATTTTTCGCCATTGCGTTCAATAAGGGCGGTCTTTACAAAGTTATCATCAAGCTGTAGGGCGTCGCGCATCATGGAAACAGCTTTTACCGTACCATCTTTTTTTCTAAATGTGATGGTAACGCTGGTACCTTTTTCTCCACGGGTAAGCTTTATTATTTCGGGCATGGGTAAGCCCTCCACGTCCACAGTAGGTTCGTTGCCCTGGGCCACCTTGATGATGATATCATCTTTATCAATCATGCCACTCTTCCATGCGGGGCCGCCTATCATAAGTTCTGCAATTTTTACTTTGCCCTGCTGTTCCTGTAACAGCGCGCCGATGCCATAGTAGACACCGCTCATGCTTTCCTGGAATTCCCTGCGTTCTACGGGCAGGTAATAATGAGAGTGCGGATCGTAGAGATTGATAATATGGTTAAGGTAGCTGTTGAAAGCTTCTTCCGGGCTGGTAAGTTTTTTTATATTCGATAAGGTTCTGAGTTCAACCTTTTCTACATACTCGCGGGCTTTCTTTTCCAGTTCAGCAT